>JAYGEF010000196.1:0-2693 GCA_046582535.1 Alphaproteobacteria bacterium | reverse complement strand
CAACAGCAGAAAGACATCGACCATGTCGGCGACCGCGGTTTCCGACTGGCCGACACCAACGGTCTCGACCATGACCACGTCGAACCCGGCGGCCTCGCAGGCCAGCATGGCTTCACGGGTGCGCCGGGCCACGCCGCCCAGGGTATCGCCCGCCGGCGACGGGCGAATGAAGGCGTTCGGATTCTTGGCCAGCTCCGACATGCGGGTCTTGTCACCCAGTAGGGAGCCGCCGCCGCGCTTGCTCGACGGGTCGACGGCGAGCACGGCGGCCCGGTGGCCGGTTTCGATTAGGTGATGGCCGAAGGCCTCGATAAAGGTCGACTTGCCGACCCCCGGGGCGCCGGAAATACCGATCCGCACCGAATTTCCGGTGCGCGGCAGCAGCGCCGCCAGCAGGGCCTGGGCCCG
Organism: Alphaproteobacteria bacterium; assembly: GCA_046582535.1. Taxonomy (GTDB): domain Bacteria; phylum Pseudomonadota; class Alphaproteobacteria; order JAAXGF01; family JAAXGF01; genus JAYZAP01. The sequence continues at coordinate 2,285 of JAYGEF010000196.1, read as the reverse complement.
GTCCTGGTCATCGCCTCGGGTCGATTCGATAAGCGTAATGGCCCGGGCCAGGGCCCGGCGATCGCCTCCGGCGATGGCTTCAGCGGTATCAGTTACCACTGAGGCCCTCCGGCTTGCCGATGACCACGATCTGCAAGGCGTCGGGCTTGAGCAGGCGGCGCGCCATGCGGTTGACGTCGTCCAGGGTCACCGCCTCCATATAACTGTTGCGTCGGTCGATGTAGTCGATGCCGAGATGTTCAAGCTGGATGCCGACCAGCAGGCTGGCGATCTTGCCGTTGGAATCCAGGCGCAGGGGGAACGAGCCGGTGAGATAGGTCTTGGCGTCGGCCAGTTCCTTAGGCGTGACGCCGTGGTCGCGCATGCGGGCCAGTTCGGCGCGGATGATGTCCAGGGATTCAGCCACGGCGCTGTTCTGGGTCGCCACCCGACCGATGTGGATGGCGCTGTAATCCATCGGCGCCAGGTAGGTATAGACGCCGTAGGCGAGGCCGCGCTTGTTGCGCACTTCCTCGGTCAGCCGCGAGGTGAAGCCGCCGCTGCCGAGAATGTGGTTCATGACATAGGCGGCGTAGTAATCCGGGTCGCGGCGCGGCAGGCCGGCGCCGCCGAACAGGGCGATGGATTGGGGAATATCCCGATCAATGATGATGACCTTGCCCGGCGCGCTGGGAACTGTGTTAGCGGTCTCGACCGGCGCCCCGCGCGCCGGAAGACCACCAAACGTCGAGTCCAGCAGGGCGCTCAGACGCTCGGGCGTGATATCGCCGACCACGCCGATAAAGAGCCGGTCGCGGGCCAGTTGGGCGGCGACGAAATCGCGCAGGTCGCCGGTGGTGATTGCCGCCAGGGTCTCCTGGGTGCCGTCCAGGGGCCGTGAATAGGGATGGCCGGGGAAGGCGGCCTCGTACCAGGCGCGGCCCACCAGATAGTCCGGGTCTTCGGCCTGGCGCGACATATGGACCATGAGCTGGCCGCGAATTCGCTCGACCGGTTCGTCGTCGAAACGCGGCACGGTGATGGCCAGGCGCAGCAGCTCGAAGGCTTCGTCGGTATTCTCGGTCAGGGTTTTGAGGGTGCCCCTGAAAGTATCCATGCCGGCGCCGAAGGACAGCCGCACCGAGAGATCCTCGAGCCGGGTCTGAAAGGCCTGGGAGTCGTAGTCACCGGCGCCTTCGTCGATGGTTGCGGAAACCATGTTGGCGGTGCCTTCCCGGCCGGCCTTGTCGAAGGCGGCGCCGCCGCGCCACGACGCCCGCAGGGACAGGATGGGAATATTGTGTTCTTCCACCAGCCAGGCCTCGATGCCGCCCGGGCTGATGACCCGCTGGACTTCCGTGGCGCTAGCCGGCGCGGCCAGACAGACCGCGACGAAGACGGCGGCAAGGAGGCAATTGAAAACCGTTTTCATGGGCTCAGTCCTGCTCGTCGGCGGGCAGCAACAGGCCTGTGACCGAGGTCTCGGGCACCAGCACGGCGCGCGCCGCCGCGTTGACCTGTTTGGCGGTGACTGCGGCGATCCGCTCGGGCCAGGCCTCCACATCGTCGACCGTGTAGCCGGTGCTCAGGGCGGCGCCGAAGATGCGCGCCGCGGTCGACAGGCTCTCGCGGGCATAGATCGCCTCGCGCACCATGCGGGTCTTGACCCGTTCGACGTCCTCGGTCGTGACGCCGTCGCTAAGCAGGCCTCCGATCTCGGCGTCCATGGCGGCTTCCACGGCCGCCAGGTCGGCGCCCTGGGACGGCGAGGCGTAGAAGCCGAACAGGCTGGGGCCGAGTCCGGTGGCGCCGTACCAGGTGCCCGCCGCGGCAGCGATCTTCTGCTCGATCACCAGAGAGCGGTAAAGCTGGCTGGTGGACGAGCCGCCGAACAGCTCGGCCAGCACCTGCAGGGCATAGGCGTGCTCGCTGGCGCCTGAGACGTAGCTTGGCGCCAGATAGGTGCGACCCCACTCGGGCTGGCGCACCCGGGCGTCCTTGAATTCGACCCGCCGTGCCGCCAGGTGGGGCGGCTCCTGGGGGCGCTGGCGCGGCTCAATACCGACGGCCGGCAAGGCGCCATAGATACGCTCGGCCAGGGGCCGTAGTTCGGCCATAGTGACGTCGCCGGCGACCACCAGGATGGCGTTGTCGGGGGCGTAGTGGCGGCGATAGAAGGCCAGGGCGTCGGCGGTGGTCAAGGCGGCGATCTCATGAGCCCAGCCAATCACCGGAATGCGATAGGGGTGGGCGAGATAACGGGCGGCATCAAGTTGTTCGCCGAACAGGGCGCTGGGGTCGTTGTC
>JAYGEF010000195.1:0-1714 GCA_046582535.1 Alphaproteobacteria bacterium | reverse complement strand
GGGACGACGCCAGGGTCGCCTTGACATACTCCGGCGTGCCGAAGGCCGGAGCGCCGGTCTTCATATCCACATTGGAGGTAAACGTGCCGTAGACGCTGGGCGTGCCCGGATTGATGGTTTGCAGCAGGGCGATGCCGGCGAGTCCCTCGGCGTTCTGCTGGACCAGGGCGCCGGGAATGGTCGCCGGGCTCATGGCGCCGGACAGGGTAAACGGCGTGATCACCACGGGCTGGCCGTTTTCGGCGAAGGTCCATGCGCCCTGGGCCATTTCGGTGTCCAGGACCAGCGGGCTGTTGGTGTTGATGTTGCCGACCACGGCCGGCTCCCTGGCCAGGCCCGCCGGGTCGGTGTCATGGGCGATACAGACCATGGTGACCGCATCTTGGGCCCGGGCGCGGCCGAGCAGCGAGGCGCCCGGCACCTTGTCGGTCAGGGTGAAACAGCCGAGCAGCGAATCCAGATGGCGCTGGGCGACCGGCTGATCCAGGCAGGCGAAAAATTCGCTGTAGATAAAGTGACAGGCATTGAGGCTTTGCAGGAGACGGAAACCGTCCTCCAGTTCCGCCAGGGTGCCGGGGCGCCGGCCCTTGTCGCGGTCGTTGACGAAGGCGGGACCGCCGACCGAGGCGAAGATTATGCTGTTGCCGCCGAAATCGAGCCAGCGTTCGGGATTTCGCGCCCGCACTTTGAACGTCGAGGGCGCCATGGCGACGCGCTCTTCGACAAAACCCCGGTCGAACCACACGTGGGTCGACGCTTCATCCACCTTGAGGCCGTGCTCGGCGAGCAGCGACCGGGTGCGCGGACAGTCGATCCGCATGCCGACATCCTCCAGCACCTCCATGGAAGCGTCGTGGATCATGGCGATCTGGTCGCCATCGAGAATTTCGAGGGGCGGGTTAGGATTGCTGACCCGCTGCCACGGAATCTGTTGCAGTCCGGCGCTAGCCCGCTTCTCCCGGTTGCCGCTGCGGCGCGAAGATCGTCTGACCATGGTGTGGTGATCCTAATTTGATGAGAGGTCTTAACCTAGGGTGATATTAGTAGCTCGATCCCTTGATACCTAACGTTTCCAAGTAGGACGAGATATGAACCTGAGGTTGGAGTACTGGTCCGTCGCGCCCCAGGCCATCGCGGCGCTGACGTCGGTCAACACACTGCTCGAGCGCTCGGCCGTTGGCGCGGAGTTGATCAATCTGATTTATCTGCGGGTCTCGCAAATCAACGGCTGCACCTATTGCATGGATCTCCACGCCAGCGACCTGCGCAAGGCGGGCGAAGCCGATGCCCGCATCGAAGACCTGGCCGACTGGCATGACAGCGCGCTGTTTTCCGACCGGGAAAAGGCCGCGTTAACCTGGGCCGAGGCGGTCACGCGGATCGAAGGCACGCCCCCGCCCGACGCGGCCTGGGCCCCTTTGCGCGAACACTTCGACGACAAGGAAGTCGCCGATATCACCTACGCCGCCGCGCTAATGAACGCCTGGAACCGCATCGCCATCGCCTTTAGCCACGAACCCTAGGGCGCGCGCGGGCCGTCGGCACCGGCACCGCCTCGAAGCCGGGGACCAAGTTTCGCGCTCTGCCCAGATTCGGTCAAGCGGCCTGCGGGCCCGTGCCACGGTCCTTCGTAATCCCTCGGCCAACAGGTTGAAGCCGATAACCAGACTGAAAATCGCCATGCTGGGCAGAACCATCATGTGCGGCCAAATGA
>JAYGEF010000168.1:0-6335 GCA_046582535.1 Alphaproteobacteria bacterium | reverse complement strand
ATACCTCCACATCGTCGTTGAATATCTCAAACCATGTGGACCAGTTATAGGGGGGCAGGACACGCGGAATTTTATACGTATCTGTTTTTCGCAGTAACTCTGGTAATATTTCGTAAGTGTTTTCTTGTTCTCCAAATTATTATCGTTATCGGATGTCCAGTAATAATTGGGATTCTTAGCGAAGACAATATGCGCACCTCATATGAATTTGGTGTTATTCGTTGTATTTACGGTTTCGCCGCTGGAGTATTGGTTTGGTGGGCCTATTGTAGCTGGCGAACAGTCATCTCAAAATGGCTTGCAAACCCGATAGTGGCCTGCTCGATTGAAATTGCCATGGTCGTACTGGTAGTCTTTTTTGTATCTACCGCACGTACAGAAACAGTCTCTCTAATTGCACCCTATGTGTTCTCGGCGGCAGTGTTCCTATTTGCCTTTGAAGCCGGCTGGGTTTCACGAATACTATTTCGTAGGCCAATGGTGGCATTGGGCGCATTGTCGTACTCCATATACATGGTTCATGCATTCATTGTGGAGCGTTTGGCGGATGCCAAACAGATAGTACAGGGTCGCCTAGACGTGGAAATCGAGCCGATGCTCAGTGTGGCGAGACGCACGGGAACCCAGCTTTGGGAAGGCGATTTATACTTCATTGTCTATCTGGCTATCGTCATTATCACGTCCTACTTCACTTTTACATTTATCGAGAAACCGGGCCGTGACTGGGTTCGACGGCGGGTATTGAAGTCCTGATCCGAATTGTCTGTGTTGCTGTTATCCATCGCCCAACCTTACCCCCAACCCATCCACCGCTTCCCCAACCACCACCTCAAAACCCACACATGCCAACGCCCGCGCCGCCGCCTCATCCCGCGACCCATAACCCGTCGGCACCAGCCACCCCCCAATCAGCCCGGCGTTGCGGCCGGCTTCGATGTCGCTGGCGCTGTCGCCGGCGATCCAGCTGTTTGCCAGGTCCAGTCCCAGGTCCTCGGCTGCCGCGGTCAGCATGCCGGGGTCGGGTTTGCGGCCGAAGGGCAGGGGCTCCGCCGGCATGCGCGGGCAGGCGTAGACCGCATCGATGCGGCCGCCGGCTTCGGTCACCGCAGCTGTCACCGTGTCTTCCACGGCGGCGTAGGTCTGCCAGTCGAACAGGCCGCGCTCGATACCCGACTGGTTGGTCACCACCACCACCGGCATGGTCAGGGCGTTGGCCCGGGCGATGAGCGTGGCGGCTTCGGGGATGACCCGCACCAGATCGGGCCGTGACAGATAGGGCATGGGTTCGATGATGGTGCCGTCGCGGTCGAGGAACAGGGCCGGGCGGAGGGTGCCACCGCTGGCGGGTTCATGGCCGCGAAGGTCGCGCCACAGGCCGCGATGATCCGTGAAGTGGCGGAGGGGTTTAGGAATGGCGGGGAGGCCAGGGGATAGATCAGCGCTCAAGAGCCGCCGCCCGCCACGTGTTCGCGGAACCATTCGTAGGTGCTCGCCTGGCCGTCTTCCAGGGACGTCCTGGCCGTCCAACCCAGGGCACCGAGCTTGGATACGTCGAGCAGCTTGCGCGGGGTGCCGTCGGGTTTACTGGTGTCGAAGTGCAACTCGCCTTCGAAGCCGACCACGCGGCAGATCAGTTGGGCTAGTTCGGTAATGGTCACGTCCTCTCCGGTTCCCACGTTGACATGGTCAAATCCCGAATAGGTCTTGAGCAGATGGACCAGCGCGTCGGCCGCGTCGTCCACATGGAGGAACTCGCGGCGCACCTGACCGGTGCCCCAAACTTCCAGGGCTGCCTCGCCGGCGGATTTGGCCGCGTGGGCCTTGGCCATGAGGGCCGGGGCCACATGGCTGCTGGTCAGGTCTAAATTATCGCCGGGGCCGTAGAGATTGGTCGGCATGGCCGATATGAAGTCGCGGCCATGCTGGCGGCGATAGGCCTGGCACAGCATGATCCCGGCGATTTTGGCGATGGCGTACCACTGGTTGGTCGGCTCCAGGGGGCCGGTCAGCAGGGCCGATTCAGGGATCGGCTGGGGCGCCATCTTGGGATAAATGCAGGACGAGCCGAGGAACAACAGCTTGGCCACATCGGCCTGGTGGGCGGCGTGGATGACGTTGGTCTCGATGGCCAGGTTGTCGTAGAGGAAATCGGCGGGGTAGCTATCGTTGGCGAGAATGCCGCCGACCCGGGCGGCGGCCATGATCACGGCATCAGGGCGGCGGTCGGCAACCCAGGCCTCCACATCCGCCTGACGCGCCAGGTCGAGGTCACTGCGGCCGGCGGTGATGATCTCACAATTCTCGGTCGCCAGGCGCCGCACCAGGGCGCTCCCCACCATACCCTTGTGGCCGGCCACCCAGACCCGCTTGCCGGCTAAGTCGAAGGGCCCGGTCTCACTCGCCATGGCGGACCCGGTCGTCGTCGACCATGGCGGCGAGGTCGGCCTCCATCATCTCGCGCACCAGGTCGGTGAAACTGATGCGGTGGTGCCAGCCAAGCTCCCGCCGCGCTTTGGACGGGTCGCCGAGCAGTTCCTCGACTTCGGTCGGGCGGAAGTAGCGCGCGTCGATTTGGACCAACACCTCGCCGCTGGCCGCGTCCAGGCCTTCCTCATCGACGCCGTCGCCGCGCCACTCGATATTGCGTCCGATGTGGTCGAAGGAAATCTCGACAAACTCGCGCACGCTATGGGCCTCGCCGGTGGCCAGCACATAGTCGTCGGGCTTGTCCTGCTGCAGCATCAGCCACATGCCCTCCACGTAATCGCGGGCGTGGCCCCAGTCGCGGGTGGCGTTGAGATTGCCCAGATGCAGTTGCTTCTGGCGGCCGTGGTGGATGGCGGATACCGCCTGGGTGATCTTGCGGGTGACGAAAGTCTCGCCCCGGGTCGGCCCCTCGTGATTGAACAGGATGCCGTTGGAGGCGTGGAAGCCATAGGCCTCGCGGTAGTTGACCGTGATCCAGTAGGCGTAAATCTTGGCCGCGCCATAGGGGCTGCGCGGATGGAACGGGGTGGTTTCGCTCTGCGGCACTTCCCGGACCTTGCCGTAAAGCTCGGACGTGGACGCCTGGTAGAAGCGCACATGATCGCCGAGATCGAGAATTCGTATGGCCTCGAGCAGGCGCAGGGTGCCAAGGCCGTCCGCATTGGCCGTGTATTCCGGGGTCTCGAAGCTCACCTGCACATGGCTCTGGGCCGCCAGATTGTAGATTTCCGTGGGCCGGCAATCGTGGATCAGGTGGATCAGGTTGGTGGCGTCGGTGAGGTCGCCGTAGTGCAGATGAAAGCGCACGTCCTCTTCATGGGGGTCGGCGTACAGATGATCAATGCGCGCCGTATTGAACGACGACGACCGCCGTTTGACGCCGTGAACCTCGTAGCCTTTATTGAGCAGAAACTCGGCAAGATAGGCACCGTCCTGGCCGGTCACGCCGGTGATCAAGGCAACATCTTTGGCCATTGGCGCATCTTCCGTTGAAAGGTTGGGTGGCTACCGCCTTGGTGGTAACAAAAATTCCCGGCCCTCGCCAGCCCTATCGGTTAGATGTTCAGCCATCGCCATAGGGGCCGGACCAGTTCGAAGGCGCGGTGGCGCCAGCCGGTAACCAGGGTCATGCGATAGCGCAGACGCCGCATCACTTCCACGGCGCGATGGGGCGAGCGCGCAGCGTCAAGACGCTCCACCGAGGCGATACCGCCCAGCGCATCGGCGACGAGATAGCGTATAACGCTGTCCTTGCTCGCCGCGCGGCTCACCTCGGGCGGAATATTTACGCCATGTGGACCAGTTATAGGGGGGCAGGACAGTCCCAACCTGGGGCCGACCAAGGGCGTATCGTTCAAAGGCAATTTGATCTGGAACCCAACTGATCTGTTGACGGTAACGAGCAAGATTCGCCGCGAGGTGCGTGAAACCACCATTCCCGGGGCATCGTCGGCCTTTACATCGACGTTTGAACTGGGTGTCGACTACGACATGTTCGATAACTTCATCCTTAGCACTGTCGGCAAGTACAATATTGAGACGTTCGACGCCATCGATCAGACCGACACGTTGACGACGCTGGAATTGAACGCCAAGTACTTTATTGGCCCGAACTACCTCGCTAAGGCCCGCTACCAGTACGAGGAACGCGTCACCGACGCCGCCGGTGGCGGTTTTACCGGGAATTCGTTTATGGTATCGTTCGTTGTGCAACTGTGATGATGACTGGGTAGCCTTGGTTGTCATCCGAGTGATCAGAGGCTGTATCGCTTATTATGACGTGTTGAGGTGATCACCCGTCATTGTGAGTACGAAGCGTCGAAGATGCATGCAAATCTACGCCATATGAGAACTAGGTCGAAATGACCAGAGATGTGGTCGTATGTATGTATCAATTGCTTATGAGTGTGCGGGGATCCGCAAATTGCAACGTTTGATTGAGTCGCGCCGCGAGGCGCGTCATGGGGCTCCGGTAACCGGACGGCTGCGCTGTTATGGCGCCGGGCTGATTTCCCGGATGGCCGCCTATGTGGTTGTCGCCGTTCTACTGGTGCTGGCCCCCGATGTTGGTGCCCAGGTTCTGCAGGAATATCGAATCGGCCCTGGCGACCGGCTCAACATCACCATATTTGGCCACAATGATCTCTCCGGCGAAGTTCAGGTCGATGGTTCCGGCCGCATTTCCATGCCGCTTATCGGTCAGCTTATGGCCAACAGCAAGACAATCACGGAACTTCAGGAAGAGGTTACGGCGACCCTCGATAAGGATTACATCATCAATCCCCGGGTTTCCGTCGAAGTCGTTAATTACCGGCCGTTCTATATTCTCGGTCAGGTCAACCGACCGGGTAGCTATTCCTATATCGAGGGCATGACCGTTCGCATGGCGGTCGCCATCGCCGGCGGCTTCACGCGGCGCGCCGACGAGGATGTGATTGTCATCATTCTGGACAACGATCCCGAGCAGGTCGAATACGAAGTGACCCAGGGCGGAAGGGTGCTGCCCGGCGATTCCATCGAGGTCGAGCGCAGGCTTTTCTGAATGATTGCCGGCTTGAGGCCAGTAATCGACTGTGGCGTCGTGGTGCGACGGGTTGTCATATTGTGTGCATATAATTGAAACGCTGTGTAAATACTTCCGCGTTTAGACTGATCGTCGCCCCTGGGCTGATCGCGCAATCAGGTGAAGGCGCAAGCAATGCAAGACGTTGAAACAATCGCTGAACAGCAACAAGGCGGACACGACGAGTCCATAAACCTCCGTGATCTGCTGATGACCCTGTGGCGCCGCAAGATGGTGATCATGGGGACGTCGTTGATCGTCACCGGGTTCACAGTCCTGGTGGTGATGCAGATCGTTCCGCTCTTCGTCGCCGAGACCGCATTGGTGGTCGAACCGCCACGCGACAACACGCTCCCTGGTGTTGAAGGCGTCACAACGGGCATAACGACCGACTGGTTCACCCAGGAAACCCAGGCTGCGATTCTTGGCTCGCGGGTGTTGGCTGAAAAGGTCGTTGATCGCCTTGACCTGGTTAATCACCCGCAATTCAATCCCGCGCTCAGACCGGCAGAGAAATCATTTCTTGAGAGCCTTGAACTTGAACGCTACGTGCCCGAAACGTGGCTGACCGCGTTCCACGATTTCCGAGGCGCCAATGAAGAAGCGGAGAATTCGGCGCCCGCGGTCGAACTTTCGCCCCTGGAACAACGGCGGATGTTGCGCGAACACGTCACTGACGCCTATCTCGGACAGCTGGCTATCGTTCCGGCGGATACTTCGCGGGTCATTTATGTCCGGATCACCTCACCTGACGCCAGCTTGGCGGCAACCCTGGCCAATACGGCGGCGCAGATTTATATCGATGATCAGGTTGCCGGAAGGACGGTACAGACCGAAATGGCCAATGTCTGGCTGCAGGACCGGGCGGTTGAACTCAAACACCAGGTCGAGAGCGCGGCTCAGGCGGTTGAGGCGCACCGGCGCAAAGCCGGGTTGATTGACCTTGCGGGATCGAGCCTGCTGGCCCAGCAACTGGGCGATCTCAATGGCCGTCTCATCGTGGTCCACGCGAAACTGGCCGAGAGCGAGGCGCGATACGCCCAGGTCGAGAAACTTATCGCCTCGTCTGACGGTGTTGGGTCCGCTGCCGCCGTGTTGAACTCGCCCCTGATCCAGAAGCTTCGCGAACAGGAAGCCGAGGTGGTGCGCAAAATCGCCGAACTTGAGACCCAGCTGCGCGAAAGCCACCCAGATATGATTCTGGCCCGCAATGAACTCGATGATCTGGTGGTCAACATTGAGACTGAGGTTCAGAAGATTATCGTCAATCTGGGCAGCGAACTGG
>JAYGEF010000165.1:0-5048 GCA_046582535.1 Alphaproteobacteria bacterium | reverse complement strand
TTCGCCCTAAATGCGAGACTACGTTGAGGGAGATTGCACATGTGTACAGTATGCGGATGCGGCCAGGACGACGCCAAGCCCGGTGACCGTGGCCATGACCACGGGCATTCCCACCACCACGGCAACAATTCTCATGACCGGCATTTCGGCACCGGCGCCGCCGGCCTCGACATCGCCGGCTTCAGCCAGCAGCGGCTGATCGAGATCGAGACCGATATTCTGTCGAAAAACGACGCCCACGCCGAGGCCAACCGGCGGCGCCTCGGCGACCGCGGGCTGTTCGCCGTCAACCTGCTGTCGAGCCCCGGGGCGGGCAAGACGACCCTGCTGGTGGAAACCGTGAAAGCGCTGCGCGAGGCTGTCCCGGTGGGCGTCATCGAAGGCGACCAGCAAACCGCCAACGACGCCGACCGCATCCGCGCCACCGGCGTGCCGGCGGTCCAGATCAATACCGGAAGTGGCTGCCACCTCGATGCCCACATGGTCGGCCACGCCCTCGACGGTCTGGCAGTGCCCCGCGGCGGCGTGGTGTTCATCGAAAACGTCGGCAACCTGGTTTGCCCGGCCGCCTTCGACCTCGGCGAGGCGTTCAAGATCGTCATCCTTTCTGTCACCGAGGGCGACGACAAACCGATCAAATACCCCGACATGTTCGCCGCCGCCGATCTCATGATCCTGAGCAAGATGGATCTGCTCGAGCATGTCGATTTCGATCCCGAGCACGCCGTTGAACTGGCACGCCGAGTCAACCCCGACATCGAGGTCATGCGCCTCTCGGCCAAGAGCGGCGTCGGCATGACGGGCTGGCGGGACTGGATCTTGGCCCGCGCCGCCGGCCATGCCTCGGTCGCGGCCGAATAGGCCAGACCATGCATGAACTCGCCCTGGCGCGAAGCCTCATCGAACTGGTCGATGACCACGCCGCGCGAAACAACGCGGTCCGGGTCAAGCGGATCAATATTCGCTTGGGGCAACGTTCGGCTATGACCCGGGCGCTTCACGTCTGCTTTTCGTCGGCCGCCAGGGGCACGTCCTGCGAGGATGCGATCCTTCATATCGACGAAATTCCACTGACCGTGTTCTGCCACAGTTGCGACGCGGTCAAGACCCCAAGCGGGCCGTACAACTTCCGCTGCCCCGACTGCGGCATGCCGACGCCCAAGGTGGTGACGGGGCGCGAAATGGAACTCGCCTCCATCGAACTTGACGCTTCGGCACCCAACGCTCCCGTTACCTAGGAACCGCCCATGACGACCCAATCCGGCAATCCCTGGACCTTCGTGCCCCATCAGCATCAAGGTCCCCATCGCGAGCCCGCGGCCGACGCCCACACGCGCTCGCCGACCAAGCATAACGGACCGGTCAAGTCGGCCGGCATCATGACTTTCATGGGCGCGCCCTACTGCGAACCGAACCGCGACAAGGTTCGCGCCATGGGTGCCAAGGTCTGCTTTCTCGGCGCGCCTTGGGACCAGGGAACCATCGTGCGCACCGGCACCTCCAGCGGCCCCCAGGGCATTCGCGAGGCCTCGACCCAATATTTTCCCTACATGTTCGAGTACGACGTCGACCTGATGACATTCTTCAACGTGGTCGATTGCGGAGACGTGCCCATCGTGCCGGGCAACAACGCGCTGTCCCAGCAGTACATCGCCGATTACGTCACCGAATGCCTGGAAGGCGGCGCCAAGGTCATCCTGGTGGGCGGTGATCATTCGGTGCCGATCCCCGGGGCGCGCGCCCTGTCCGAACATCTGGCGCGGCACAAGCCGGACGGCAAGATGGGCTATCTCCACATCGACTGCCATCTCGACGCGGCGGTGGACTGGGGTGGCATCGAAATCACCAACGCGTCGGGGCCGACCGAGGCTTTCAAGCTGGCCAATTGCAGCGGCGCGAACATGGCCCACATGGGGTCGCGTAATGGCCTCAATCCCAAAGACTGGATGGATTTCTGGATCGACAACGACATTCCGATCTTCCCCATGTCGGAAGTCGTCGAACGGGGCATTGAGGCCTGCACCCACGACATCTTCTCGCGCGCCTGGGACGGCACCGACGCGATCTATTGCTCGTGGGACACGGATTCCCTGGACGCCAGTTGCATGCCGGGCACGAGCTGCCCCGAGTGCTACGGCATCAAGGCCCGCGAGGCGATCCAACTGGCGCGCATCGCCGGCGAATACGGCGCCGACGTTCTCGAACTGGCCGAGTTGTCGCCGATATTCGACGCCAGCCAGATGAGCATCAAGCTGGCGTGCAACCTGATCTACCACTATCTCGGCAGCCGGGCGGCGACGCTCCGCGCCCGCAATGAAACCCCGTAGGAGAAAAGACCATGAATCCGGCAAAGGCATTCCTGCACCTGTTCTCACCGCTTGGCGGCGATGACGCGGACAACTACCGTTCGCCCGGACAGATTTCGTTTTTGCGCGCCCCCTTTGTGCCCACCGACAGCGACGAGTTGAAGTCATCGGATGCCAAGTATGCCTTCATTGGCGTTCCCTTCGATGAGGGCAACGTCGGCAAGCCCGGTAGCGAGGACGGGCCCCGCGAGTTTCGGGTGGCGTCGCTCGACTACTTTCCCTACTGGTTCGAGTTCAACGTCGACCTCCACGGAACGGCGGTCGATTGCGGCGATGTGCAGATGCCGAGGGTCAACCCCGAGGTCGCCCGCGAACGCATCTACAAGGCTGTCCGCGCCGTTCTCGCGGCCGGCAAGACGCCCATCATCTGCGGCGGCGACCGCTCGATTTCGATCTCGGCTGCCAGGGCCTTGTCCGATCACCTCGGGGCCGCCAAGAAGATGGGCTACATGCATCTTGGCGCCCATCTCGATTTCGCCGACACCTGGGCCGGCGAGAGCCATGTCAGTACTTGCACCATGGCGCGGATCACCGAGATCGGGAACCTGCATCCGGACAACGTCGCCCATATCGGCGCGCGGAACTCGTTCAACCCCAAGGACCACGTGGACCTGGCCAAGGCGCGCGGCGTTCGCTTCCACCCCATGTTCGAGGTGCTGGAGCGCGGCGTCGATGCCGTCATGGACGAAACCGTCGCCAGTGTATGGGACGGCACCGACGGCCAGTATCTCAGCTTCAATTTCAACGTCATGGATTCGTCGTCGGCGCCGGGCGTCACTGCCACCGAGCCCGGCGGCCTGGAGGCCCGCGAGATCATGGCCGTGGCGGCGAAGATCGCGGCCCGTGGTGGCGTCAACGTGATCGACGTCACCGAGCTGTGCCCGATGTTCGATATCAGCGGCCAGACCTCGCGCATGGCGGTCTGCGTGGTACTGCGGATCATGGCTGGGATCGCAAAGTTGCGCGGCGAAACCCTGGACGAGTCAGTACGGCGCCCCGGATGGACCCATAAGGACTGATGGTGGGCGGTATTCTTCTAATTTGACTCTGTTGTCAAATTTTGCTGCACTAGGCGGCGTTGGTTGTCGTTCTGTCACCACGTCGTGGAACGCAAGAAAAGCACAATAATTTCAATGAAATACAAGATTGGGAGTCGATCATGTCTGACAAGTTTCGCCTAGGAAATCCGTTCGCGAACGGCGTAGACCGTCGCGCTGTTCTGCAAGGCAGCGCCGCGGCGCTCGCTACCGCCGCCCTATGGTCCCCCAGCCAAAGCTGGGCCGGCGGTGAGCTCAACCTTCTGGTCTGGTGCGACCACACCGATCCGAACCTGCTGAAGCCTTACGAGGACGCCAACGGCGTCAAGATCAACGTCAAGGCCTACGAGGGCACCGGCACGGCGGTCAGCATTCTCGAGCAATCCCAGCCCGGCGATTGGGACGTCCTGGTGGTTGACGCGCCGGACACCCCCTATGTCGCCGGCCTCGGCTACCTCGAGCCCCTCGACGACAGCACCCTGCCACTCGGCGATCTGTTCCCGCAGTTAACCGCGGCCAAGTTCAACTACACTGACGGCAAGCGCTATGCGGTGCCCGAGAAGTTCGGCTACTACGGCGTCGCCTACAACCGCGAGGCCGTCGACCCGGCCGACATGCGCTCGGCCCAGGTCATGTGGAACGACAAGTACAAGGGCCGCGTCGCGGTCTACGACTACTACTTCCCGATGATGCAGTTGATCGCCATCTCCATGGGTATCCATCCCGACAACATCGCCATGGGCGACCTGCCGGCAATCCGCGAGAAGCTTCTCGCCATGCAGCCCAACGTCAAGATGGTCGGCGATATCGTCAGCGTGCAGAACGCTCTGGTCAACGGCGATGTGGACATCATCCTCAACGGCGCCGAGTTCGCCGTGTCGGGCCTGATGCCGACCATGCCGGCGCTCGACTGGGCGATCTTCAACGAAGGCGGCCTGATGTGGATTCAGGGCATCTCGATGTTCAAGGACTCGACCCAGAAGGACCTGGCGCTCGACTTCATCAACTACATCCTCAGCCCCAAGGGCCAGGGACTGCTCGCCACCTCCGAGTGCTATTGGGCCATGCCGGCCAACCGCAAGGCGGTGCTCGACGACGCCCAGCGCAAGATCCTGCGCTGGGACGAGCAGGAAGCGTTCCTCTCCCGCTCCGTGCCGTCGACCATCGGCCAGGCCGACATCGACACGGAGATGCTCGATATCTGGACCGAATTCGTGTCCTGATCCGGCAGCCAAGCGAACTGACATTTCACGTAGAGCGGCGGATACCGTCCGCCGCTCTACGACGCTTGGACACCCGACGACAGAGAATAGTTGTCGCCAAATGCTCTTTAGTCAGTTGTTAGCCGTGAACGCTCAAGGAAGCCCCAGCCAATGTCCGTTCATGGCTAGGAACAGACATTAGAGGTGTGAGCCACGATTGTCCTGCCCCCCTATAACTGGTCCACATGGTTTGAGATACCCCCAACACCGGACATTGGCGAAGCGATGCTCAATGTCTCATCCTGACCCAGGCTGTGTAGAAACGCTTGTGGAATTGTCTGCGTGACACGCCGGTGGGTTTTGCTGATCTTCCGGGACGGTTTTTGGGGTTTTGGAGATAGGCGCCGCTGGTGAGGGATTTTGGACCGGAATGAGCAGTATTT
>JAYGEF010000093.1:0-3718 GCA_046582535.1 Alphaproteobacteria bacterium | reverse complement strand
CTTTAGCACCGCCTGAACTTTCTCGAAGTAGGTCTTGGGCGGGATCAGCACGCCACCGGCGCCCATGACCGGCTCGGCGATGAAGGCGGCGACGGTCTCGGGACCCTCGGCGAGGATCATCTGCTCGAGCTCGGCGGCGCGGCGGGTGGCGAAATCCTCCTCCGACTCGCCGTCGAGGCCGTGGCGGTAGTAGTGGGGATTGCCGGTGTGCAGGATGTTGGCAATCGGCAGATCGAAGCCCTGGTGCATGAGCGGCATGCCGGTGAGGCTGCCCGACGACACCGCGATGCCGTGGTAGCCGCCGAGGCGCGAAATGATCTTCTTCTTCTCGGGCCGGCCCAGGGCGTTGTTGTAGTACCACACGAACTTGACCATGTGGTCGTTGGCCTCGGACCCGGAGTTGGCGAACCACACCCGGGCCATGGGAACCGGCATGATCTCCAGCAGCTTCTCGGCGAGGTCGATGGCCGGCAGGTTCGAGCGGCTGAAGAAGGCGTGATAATAGGGCAGCTTGCGCATCTGCTTGGTCGCCGCCTCGACCAGGCGCTCATTGTTGAAGCCGAGCGAGGTGCACCACAGCCCGGCCAGCCCCTCGATATACTTCTTGCCCTCGGTGTCCGTGACATAGATGCCGTCGCCCTCTTCCAGGATCAACGGCCCGTTCTGCTCATGCTTGGCCAGGTTGGTATAGGGATGAATGACACTCTTGGCGTCGCGGGCATGGGGCGAATTGGGAGACAGGGACATGATGCAGGACCTTGTGTTACGGGAGCAGGGCGGGGCCGCCTCCGGGCAGCCGCGAGCATAGGGAACGAACGCCCAGTATTGCGCCGATTTGCCGGGGCGTACAAGGGGGGAATTGGTGGCGTGGGGCCCGTCGTGAGGGTTGACACGGATGGTGGCAAATAGTTGCATGGGGCGAGCCGCCACACGTATTAATCTGCGTGGCGGAACGCGGTCCCGGCCCGGTCATCGCGACGACAGAGGAAGCTGAATATGCGTACCCGCCGAGCGATTGCGATACTGCTGGTTACACTAGGGCTGTGGCCGGCGAGCTTGCACGCCCAGTCCGAAGCGTTGATAGACGCTTATCGGCAGGGTGAGGCCCTCAAAGAGGCCGGACGATACAAGCAAGCTGAACAGTTCTACCGTGAAGCACTTGGACTGGGCGAGAGGGAGTTCGGACCCGATGACCCCAACACGGCGACCCTACTTAACAATCTCGCCGAGTTGTACAAGGCCCAAGGCCGCTACGAAGCAGCAGAGCCACTCTACAAGCGGGCGCTGGCAATCATGGAGAAGTCACTTGGGCCGGAGCATCATAATGTCGGCATGAGCCTCAACAATCTCGCAGAGCTATACCGTGTGCAGAGCCGCTACGAGGCGGCGGAGCCACTCTACGAGCGGGCGCTGGACATTCTTGAGAAGGACCCCGGACCGGACGATCCCATTTTTGCCCTGAGCCTCAACAATCTCGCCCTGCTGTATCAAGCCCAAGGTCACTACGAGGCAGCAGAACCGTTCTTGAAGCAGGCTCTGGCCATCCTTGAGGAAAACCTGGGATCGGAGCATCATAATGTCGCCCTGACCCTGAATAACCTCGCCGAACTGTACCGCGCGCAGGCCCGCTACAAGGCGGCGGAGCCGCTTTACCGGCGCGCGCTGGCGATCTTGGAGAAGACCCTTGGGCCGAACCATCCCAACGTCACGTCGCGAAGATGCTCGGCAATCTCGGCAGTCTCAACCATTTGCAAGGCCGATACGTAGTGGCGGAGCCGTTGTTAAAGCGGGCACTGACTATTCACGAGATGGTTTTCGGCCCGGGCCATCCTGATGTCGCCCTGAGCCTAAACAACCTCGCCGCACTGTACTACAACCAAGGACGCTTCGAGACGGCCGAGCCGCTCTACAAGCGGGCGCTGGCCATTCGGGAGAAGGCACTTGGGCCGGACCATCCCGATGTCGCCCAGAGCCTCAACAATCTCGTCGTACTGTACTACGACCAGGGGCGCTTCGAGGCAGCTGAACCACTCCAAAATCGGACGCTCGCCATCCGAGAGAAGGCGCTCGGGCCAGACCATTCCGATGTCGCCCAAAGCCTCAATAACCTCGCCGCACTGTACTATGACCAGGGACGTTACGAGGTCGCGGAACCGCTTTTTCAGCGGGCGCTCGACATCCGGGAGAAGGCGCTCGGGCCGAGCCATCCCGATGTAGCCCAGAGCCTCGAAAACTACGCCGACTTGCTGCTGAAGACGAACCGTGTCTCGGAAGGGATCGCAATGGAGGCCCGTGCCAAGGAGATCCGAGACAAATACGCTGAGGAGGGCATTTGAGGCAAGATCTCCCTCACAACGCCCCAAACTTCGCCGCGCGGTCGGTCATGGACCAAACTTCGGCGATTTGGTTGCCGTCCATGTGGAAGATGGCGATGCCTTCGTAGGTCAGGCGTTTGCCGGTGGCCGGTTTGCCTTCGTAGTCGCCGGTGTGAGTGGCCGTGCCGAGGTAGTGCATGGCGATGCGGTTGCCGTCGAACAACAGGTCGGTGACCTGGTAGCGGAGGTCGGGGAAGGCCGCCTGGTAGGGCCCCATGAAGTCGTCGCGGATGGTCGCCATGCCGGTCACCGCGCTGTCGCCGAGATGAACCGTGGCGTCGGCCTTGAAGACCTCGGCGACCACGTCGAGGCGGTGGCCGTGCCAGATTTCATCGATAAAGCGGTCCATTGTCGCTTGTAGCGCTGCCCTATCGGTCATGGGTCAGTGTCTCCCTAAGAATAATTGGACCACAGAGACACAGAGACACAGAGGAATAAGATGAAGGGGAGAAGTAAGGCTTTCCTGGCGCGAAGCGCCCTTAAGAATCCTTGCTTGCTTCTCTGTGTCTCTGTGTCTCTGTGGTCAAAATTTCTATCTTTGTTTCGCCCTACCCCTCAGCCCGCAAAATCTCCAGCACCCGGCCGAAGTTCTCCACCGTCTTGGGGGTCAGGTTGTCCATGTTCATCTGCACGTGGCTGATGCCCTCGCGTTGGTAGGCCATGAGTTCCTCAGCGATCTGCTCGGGCGTGCCCATGGCCGGTTCCGCCTTGAAGTCGGCGGTGAACGGCATGTCGTTCCACCACGGGGTGGCGCCTTCCTCGGCGGTCAGCACGGTGACCGTGCGCACCAGCGTCGCCGGGTCGCGGCCGCCCTCGGCGCAGGCGGCGTCGACCAGCTCACGCATGCGGGCGGCGCCGGCCGGGCTGTTGGCGGTATCGTCCCAATAGACGTTCCAGATGTCGGCGTATTGGATCGCCAGCTTGAGCATCTTGGGGCGCCGGGTGCCGATCATGATGGGCGGCCCTTCCGGGCGCGGGCCGCGCGGCTTGAGTTCGCATTCCCGGGCCGAGTAGTAGGTGCCCTCGAAATCGACCGTGCCGGTTTTCAGCAGGCTGTGGACGATCTGGATGGCCTCTTTGAAGCGGCTGTATTTTTTGTCGTAAGGGTAGCCGAAGGCGGTGTATTCGAGCTCGTGATAGCCGGCGCCGACGCCGAGGATCAGGCGGCCGCCGCTGATCTCGTCCACCGTGTCGGCCATCTTGGCGAGCAGGGCGGGATTGCGGAAACCCATGCCGAGCACCAGGGTGCCGAGCTCGACTTTCGTCGTGCAGGCCGCCAGGGCGGAGATCAGCGACCAGCATTCCCACAAGCCTATGGGGTCGCTGTCGGCCTCGAGCTGGTA
>JAYGEF010000034.1:0-24124 GCA_046582535.1 Alphaproteobacteria bacterium | reverse complement strand
AATCATGCTCTCGGAAAGCCAGGAGCGCATGCTGATGGTCATCCATCAGGGCCGCGAGGACGTCGCGCGCCGGATCTTCGAGAAATGGGATATCGATTTCGCCATTGTCGGCAAGCTCACCGACACCGGGCGCATGGTACTGGTCGAGAACGGTGAGGTGGTCTCCGACATTCCGGTGACGCCGCTGGTCGATGCTTCGCCGGAATATGACCGGCCGTGGACGCCAAGCCCGGCGCCGGCAACCCTTGACGGTGATGGCCTTGTGCCGCCCGACGGTGTTGGCGCCAGCCTGATGACTCTGCTCGCCTGTCCCGATCTATGCGGCAAGGCCTGGGTGTGGGAACAGTACGACCACATGGTCATGGCCGACACGGTCCAGCGGCCGGGCGGCGATGCGGCGGTGGTCCGCCTGCACGGCAGTAACCGCGGCCTCGCCATCACCACTGACTGCACGCCGCGCTATTGCGCCGCAGACCCCCATGCAGGCGGCGCCCAGGCGGTGGCGGAGAGCTTTCGCAACCTCACCGCCACCGGGGCGAAGCCGCTGGCGGTCACCGATTGCCTCAACTTCGGCAGCCCGGAGAACAGCCACGTCATGGGTCAGTTCGTCGGCTGCACCCAGGGCATCGGCGAGGCCTGTATCGCCCTCGACATGCCGGTGGTCTCGGGCAATGTGTCGTTTTACAACGAAACCAACGGCAGCGCCGTGCAGCCGACCCCGGCGATCGGCGCGGTCGGGTTGATCGATGATCTCGACCGCACGGCGACCACGGCCTTGACCACGCCCGGCGACCGGCTTGTCCTTATTGGTGAAACCGCGGGCCATCTCGGTGCGTCGCTCTATGCCCGCGAAGTTCACGGGACAGAAGCCGGGGCACCGCCACCCATGGACCTGGCGGCCGAGCGTCGCAACGGCGATTTTGTGCGGGGCCTCATCACCACAGGCAGCGTGACGATCTGTCACGACATTTCCGATGGCGGCCTGCTGGTGGCGGTGGCGGAGATGGCTTTGGCCGGCGACCTCGGCGCGACCCTCAACGCGCCACCCTTGGGCGCGGTTGCTCATGGCTGGCTGTTCGGCGAGGATCAGGCGCGTTATGTGATTGCCGTTGATGAGGCTGTGGCCAAGGCCGTTACCACCAAGGCTCAAGCTGCCGGCGTGGCGGCACAAATTGTCGGCGAGGTTGGCGGCGCCGCGTTGACAGTCTTTGGCGAGAACCCTATATCCCTTGCGGCGCTGCGCGCGGCACACGAGAATTGGCTGCCCGACTATATGGCGGCAGAGTAGACTTCGGGCCTGAGCAGGCCATTTTTAATAGCATTGAGACGAGGGCTAGCGCGATGGCGATGGATGCGGTGGAAATCGAACGTATGATTCAGGAAGCGCTTCCCGACGCGCGGATCACCATTGAGGATTTGCGCGGGGATGGCGACCACTACGCTGCCTATGTGATTTCCGCCGCGTTCATCGACAAGACACGTGTCCAGCAACACCAGATGGTTTACAAGGCGCTTCGTGGCAAGATGGGCGACGATCTGCATGCCTTGGCGCTGCAGACTTCGGCGCCCAGTGACGCTTAATCCAATTTCCCAGGAAAGGGACCAATATTATGTCGGCTGAAAACCCCGTTTTCGAACGTATCAACCAGGATGTATCCGACAGTGATGTGGTCCTCTACATGAAGGGCTCGCCGGTATTCCCCCAGTGTGGCTTCTCCGCCGCCGTGGTCCAGATCCTCACGGTCCTCGAGGTAAAATTCAAGGGCATCGACATACTCACCGATCCGGCGCTTCGTGATGGCATCAAGCAGTTCAGTGAATGGCCGACCATTCCCCAGCTCTACGTCAAGGGTGAGTTCGTTGGCGGCTGCGATATTGTCCGAGAAATGTATGAGACCGGCGAGCTTGCCGAGCTCATGCGTAACAAGGGCATCGAGCTGGCTGCCTGATAATGGCTTTCGCCGAGCCGGCGACCGTCGCCGGGTTCCACGCCCACATTTACTATGACGACGCGACGCGCGGCACCGCGGCGACGCTTCGCGACGCTATCGAACAGCGCTTCGACGTTATCATGGGCCGCTGGCGCGACGAGCCGGTGGGGCCCCACCCCCAGGCCATGTATCAAGTCGCCTTCGCGACGGGTCTGTTCGACAGCCTTGTTCCCTGGCTGATGCTCAACCACGCAGGCCTTGTGGTGCTCATCCACCCGAACACCACCGGCGATGACGTATTCGATCATTCGGAGGCCGCCATGTGGCTCGGCGAGAAACTCGACCTCGACCTGAGCGGTCTTTAGTCCACATCAGAACGACGAATGCGGCTCCTTGAGGAACTCGGTTTCCTCGGGGGTCGTTTCGCGGCCGAGGATGTGGTTGCGGTGGGGAAAGCGGCCGAAACGCTTGATTATTTCGTGGTGACGCAGGGCCGCCTTGATGCCCTCGTCGCGGTTCGGTATGGCCGGCAGGGCGCCGAATAGTTCCACCGAAATTTGCTGATCCGCCAGCACCTCGCTGTGTTCAAAGGGCAGGTAGATAAACACACGCTGAACCGGAATAAGCTGTTGATCGATGCCACGGTCCATGGCGTCCCGGGCCATGGTTAGCGCCTTGGGATCGGCAGCGTACATTCCCGTCGTCTCGCGGAACATGTTCCGAGAAAACTGATCAAGGACAATGATCAACGCCAGGGCGCCTTCCGCCGTGGCTGCCAGATGATCCAATTCGCCGGCGCCGGCCCGGCGGTGATCGTCGAGGAAGTTCTGCCTTATGTCGCCATCGAATGCCGGATCCTTCTTGAACCAGGCTTCGCGCATTTCGCCATAGTGATCGCCGTTCGTGGGACCGAACCAAAAATCAAGCACATGGTTGATGAAGGGCGCGGTCGCGCGGGCCGTTACATTCATGGGAAATAGCCTTGGGCTGTCAGGCGGTGTTGGAGATATCGGTCAGCGCGTCCATGGTGAAATCGTCAAAAAACTGGACGATGGCATCGGGACCGAGTGGGCGGCTGAGGAAGTACCCCTGGGCTTCATCACAGCCCTGCCGGTGCAGAAACTCAAGCTGCTCAGAGGTCTCAACCCCTTCGGCGATAACCGTAAGGCCAAAATTGTGGCCCAGATTAATGATGGCATCGGTGATGCTGGCGTCTTCGTTGTTACTGAGAACGTCGGCGACGAAGGCCTGATCGATCTTCAGGCGGTCAACCGGGAACTGTTTAAGGTAACTCATGGACGAAAAGCCAGTGCCGAAATCGTCAATGGCGAGGTCAATCCCCAGGTCGTGTAGTTCCTTGAGGGTGGCGATGACAGTGTCGGCGCCCGACATGACCATGCCTTCGGTGATTTCGAGCTCAAGGTACTGTGGATCGACATCATTTTCTTCCAGCACGCGGGTGATCAGCGCGACAATATCTTTTCGTTTGAAATCAGTGGGCGGCAGATTGACCGACACCCGGAAGGGCGGAAGGCCGGCGTCCTGCCACAGCCGAATTTGTGCGCAAGCCTTGGTTAGCACCGTTTCCGTAAGGCGGGTAATGAGCCCCGAATGCTCGGCTACCGAAATGAACTCGCCCGGAGAAACCATGCCTCGCTGCGGGTGTTTCCAGCGCACCAGAGCCTCGACGCCGACAATGCGACCGGAAGCGATGTTGATTTGTGGCTGGTAGTTTACGAAGAATTCATCCTCGTCGAGAGCCTGACGAATATCCGTTTCCAGACTCTTTCTCGCCTGAACCTCGGCATTCATGGCATCGTCGAACAGGACGTATTTGCCTTGTCCCTCCTGGAGGCCTTCGTGTTTGGCGCGGTACAGGGCCAGATCGGCGTTCTTGAGCAGCGCGTCGGCCTCGGCGCCGTCGTGAGGGTAGGTCGAGATACCGATGCTGGTGCCGGAAAAGACCCGCTCGCCACCGAGGTCGAACGGCGTTGCCAGGGAGTCGATCACCCGCGCGGCGAGAACCGTGATGCCATTGTTGTGAACGAGGTTGGTCTGAATGATAGCGAACTCGTCACCGCGGAGGCGGGCCACCGTATCTGATTTGCGGATGCAGTCCCCGGGCCGCTCGGAAACCTGTTGCAACAACAGATCGCCGACCGGATGACCCAGGGTATCGTTGACGTCCTTGAATTTATTGAGGTCGAGGCAATGAACCGCCACGATCCGATCGATTCGACGGGCATTGTCGAGCGCTTCAGCGAGCCTGATCGGGAACAACATCCGGTTCGGCAGCTTGGTTAGCGTGTCATGGTAGGCCTGTTGGCGAAGCGCTGCTTCCGCTTCCTTACGGTTGTGGGCCATGCGATTGAATGACGCCGCCAGCCGGCCCATTTCGTCGTCTGAGCGAATGTCGATGCGGTGATCGAACTTGCCCTGTCCAATGGCCTCGGCACCCTCGGTCAATCGGATTATCGGTTTTACCAGACCACGGGTCAGAGCAATCGATGCGGTGGCGCCGACGACCACGCCGAATAGGGTCATGGAAAGAAGGAACCAAATGGCGAAGGAGATTGAGAAGCTGACGTCGCCCTGAACCTGTTGGCGCGCCGATAACACCAGAGGGAAAAGCTGGTTGTCGATCAAATCTTCAATACGCGAACGCAGGGCGGAAAACTGAGTCAGCAGGTTGCGATTGCGATCAACCGCATCAATCACCCGGTCGCTGGCGGCGCTCAAGGCGCTGAATTCCACGTTCAGGCTATCGAGCCAGGTTTGTTCCTCGAGACTGAGGTTCGCATCGCCATAGCGTGCCAAATACCACTCGAAACCGGCTTTGGATAATTCGGGCTTGTCTCTGTCCGCGAGTATGCCCACCGCCGCGTAGGCTTCCAGGTAGCTGATATGGGCGCTAATTTTTGCGTCCATGCCAAGCACGGACTCGAACTTTACCAATGAAGCGGAATTATCCGTTGTCCGCGATTGACGAATTCGTTCGTCCACCAGGGCGTTGACCGTCTGTATCCTGGCGAGCAAGGGCTGAAATTCGCTGTGTTTCTCATCAGTGAGGGCGACGACACTCGCGGCCACTGCTTGCAACTCGTCAAATGCTGTTGCGACCTGTCGGCTTGGGGTGCGCTCTTCGCCCGTGTCGGCCAAACGGAGATAGGTACTGACCGCCTGTTCGAAATCACGTTCTCGGCGAAGAATCTCACTGACATCAGTCGTGCCATGGCCGTGGGCATAGGCCATGACCGCGCCGCCGATTTCCGCCAGGCGGATACCCATGCGCGACACCGCGTCCTGCTGGCTGTCTTCGACCAGGACCAGATGTTTGACATCGTCTTCGATGCGTTTTGTAAGAAAGTGGGAAACCGTACTGGTGACGAAAAAAAGGAACAATAGTGACCCCATCACCAACCAAACACGATTGGCTATGCTGAATGGAGATTTGCGATTGCCGCTGTTGGCGTCCGCCATGGCTTCAGCTGCTCCCGGAGTCGGCGGGATTTTAGCATTGAATTTCGTTCGCTGCCGCCGTCTATTCGAACGGAATACGGTCTGTCGTGGCGAGTATGTCTTCCGAGCTCGCGTCTTCGGCCGGGTAGTCGACCGTGCCGATAGTTACTGTGGGATGGAGTTCAAAGTCCTCCAGGTAAAGTGACATGTTGCGCATCTTTTCCATGACTTTGTCGCCAACCGGCTTGCAGCGATCCCACCAGGTGTTCTGAAGCAACATGCAGAACTCGTCGTCCTTGATGCGCGACACCAGGTCACTGCCGCGGGTGATCGTGTTGAGTGCCCGCGAAACCTCAACCATCAGGGTCTCGGCCGGGTTGTAGCCGTGTTCTTCGTAAACCTGTTTAAAGTCATTGACGGTGACGTACATGAGTACGCCTTTTTCTTCCAGGCGACGGGTTTCCGCCAGCACCACACGAAAGAACTGTCGGAAACTGGCCAAGTTGACGAGGCCGGTCGAGGCATCGGTGCCGGCGCCGTCACGCAGCTCATCCTCAAGGTCGAGGAGCCGCTTGGCGTTGGCCATCTTGAGCTTGAGTTCCACCGAGTTAAGCGGGCGATCGAGGAAATCGTCAGCACCGGCTTCATAGGCCGCCATCATGATGTCCTTCGACTTGTCGTTGGTCGAAATTATGATGTAGCTGTAGCGGCTGCGCTTGAGCTTGCGAATGCTGCGGGTTAGTTCGAGTCCGGAAACCCCCTGAAGATCCCAGCCCATCAGGATGATGCGGAAGGGCTCTTTTTTGAGACGGTCATGGGCCTCACTGCCCGTTGCTACCGTTTCAGCTTCATAGCCCCAACTTTCCAGCCTTTTCACAACCAGGCGGGCAAACAGGAGGTCGTCGGATACGATAAGAGCTTTCATCCACTGTTTTCCTGGTCAGGCTCGTGTTGCCGCGGTATTGCAGCCGCAACCCAAGTCTGTAATCGATTGATGATGCCCGAACGGCGCATCACGTTCAGGACCTTAGCCCCCGGTCGTGCCTTCGGTCGTGGTGTCTTCGGTTCCCTCGGTAATCGGCGCCTCGGCCTCGGCCGAAGCGGCCTCCGAATCACCGCCGCCCGTCGGTGGCGCAGCGCCGACTCCGACCGCGGATCCGACCGCGGCACAACGAGGCGAACAGCTATAGGTCGCTTCCTCTAGATTGTTGGCCCGGTTGACTGTCACCGTCCGCTCGGAAGTTGGTACAACGACAATCGCGGTTTCCATAATGGTATCGCCACGACTGTTAAGGATATGGAGGTTGGTTTCGCCCGGTTCAATACCGAGCAGGAAAAACATGCGGGCCGATTCGACGGCGATGTCGGCAATGGTCGGGTTGCCGACCATAATAATATCGGCGTCCTGCTGTAGCTGTACGAGGTAAGACTGGTGAACCGTGACCTTTAACGGCTCCGCAGCGAACGCAGAAATCAGGCCTGCGAAAAACACCAGGCCCGTCGCCACCGCTAATCGGTAAATCTTCGAAAGCTCTTGTGGGCACAATATCGTAGCCATTGGTTCAAGCGTCCACTCGAACGCGGCGGGAAGCGAATGTCACGACCCACGCCGAATCAACCAATTCAACCTAGCATATTGGATTCGTTGCTTGAAGTGCTGAAATTAACCGAAGAATCGTGATGTGATGGAATTGCCCCTGCACGGGATGGCCTTGCCGCGCTTCTGTCGCGACGATATAGTTCTATATATGTCTCCGCAATTCTGGGGCAATACTCGAAGAATTTTTGAATTCTACATTTCGCGGTTAAAACGCCATTCAAATGAACTGCTGTTTTCGTCGATTCATGGGATGCCTCGCAGTTCTGGCGTTGGTTTCAGGGT
Organism: Alphaproteobacteria bacterium; assembly: GCA_046582535.1. Classification (GTDB taxonomy): domain Bacteria; phylum Pseudomonadota; class Alphaproteobacteria; order JAAXGF01; family JAAXGF01; genus JAYZAP01. Next base: position 16,852 of record JAYGEF010000034.1, on the reverse strand, counting down.
GTGAACTCGACGGCGGTGAGGACCCAGTCACGGATATCGACGAGATGTCGACGGAGAACGGCCTCGGGAGCAGCGCTGTCGGCGATTTTCTGCGGACCGCGGCGATTACTTCCCAGGGCAGATATAACTACCCAGAGGCGGTGAATTACTATCAAAGCCTGTACAGCCGCGACCGGGACAATATGGAGGCGCTGCTGGGTCTGGCCCAGAATTTGCGCTACATCGGCTCGGCGCCGCAGGCGGTGACCATGTTGCGCGAGGCCATGGAGCAAGGGCGGGCCACAGAGACCGTGCTGCGCGCCGAACTGGGAAAGGCGTTGGTCGCGTCCGGACAAACCACTGAAGCCATCGCCTCGCTGACCGAAACCAGCGTGATTATCCCCGATGACTGGGAAGTATTGTCCGCCCTCGGCATCGCCTATGATCTCAATAGCGATCCGGAAAATGCCCATATCAGTTACCGCAAGGCGCTGGCCATATCACCCAATAACATCAGCGTTATAAACAATCTGGCGCTATCACTGGCCTTGTCGGGGGCGATTGACGAGGGAATTGATTTGCTGGTCAGGGCTGCGGCTTTGCCCGATGCGGTCGCCCATATTCGTCAGAATTTGGCCCTCATGTATGCCATGCAGGGTGATCTCGATCGCGCGCAGGCGCTTGCCAAACGTGATCTACCGCCTGAGATGGTCGAGCATAATGTCTCTTTTTATCAAGCGCTTGGTGCTACAGGCAGCGGCGATCTGGCGGCCTCTATTGAGGATATGGGGCTGATGGCGGCGCCGGTGCCCACGGTTGACGTGACTCGCCTCGAGGCGCCGTCCGAGGTACTCGCGCCGGTCGAAGAAGCGACCGTCGAGCCAGCGACTATGAGCACCGACGATCCCGAACCGTCAGCCATCGCCTCGGCCAGTTTGCCGGCTGACAGCATCAGGGTTGAGCTGGGCGTATATTCTAGCCGCGAGCGGGCCGCTGCCGGCTTGAGCGCCTTGCGCGATGGCCATGTGGATCTCTTGTCGGGACTTCAGTTTGAGATTGCCGATGTGGAAGACGCGGGGAGCGATGCCAACTTCGTGGTCATGGCGGGTCCTCTGGCCAGCACGGCCATGGCCGCCGACCTCTGCACCAAGCTCCACAGTCGCCAGGAAGAGTGCCGGCTGATCGTTCCGTGACCGCTCTAGAGCAATGCTCTAGCCAGCCAATAGAGATTTAAGCGGCGTATCCGGATCGCCGAGGGCTGCTGAGTCTGGGCGGATATTTTGTTCCATCAACATACGGGCGACTCGTACATCACGCGGACTGTTGATGCCGTTGGCGGCAACCAGGCTGCCATCGGCGAGGTAGAAGACCGAAAATCTATGGTCAGCCATATCGCCGCGGACCACCAGTTGATCCCAGGTCTCGGGGAGCCCGACCATTTGCAGATTCAGATCGTACTGATTTGACCAGAACCAGGGTATTTCGGCGTAGGGTTCCAACCTGCCGCACATGGCGCGCGCCGTGTTGATCGCCTGGTTTTGCGCGTTTTGCCAGGATTCGAGGCGAACGCGGCGTCCCAGCAAGGGATTGGGGTGGTTGGCGACGTCGCCGGCCGCGAAGATGGCGGGATCTTCCGTGCGGCCGTATTCATCGACCATGATACCATTGTCGATGGGCAATCCGGCGGCTTCAGCCAAGGTTGCCTCGGCCTCGATGCCAACGCCGACAACCACGAAGTCGGCCGGGATCGAGACCCCGTCGCCGCTCAGCACGGCCTCCACTCGATCACCGCCGGCGAAACCTTCGACGGTCGCGCTGGTTCGAATATCGACACCATGGTCGCGGTGGACTGCCTCGTAGAAACGGCTGACATCGGGCGCGACCACACGGTTCATGACCAGTGGCGCCATTTCGAGAACGGTCACATGGCAGCCGCGACTGGCCGCCGCCGCGGCGGCTTCGAGCCCGATGTAGCCACCACCAACGATGACCAGACGGGCGCCTTCAGCGAAATGGCCGCGGATCGCGAGGGAGTCGGAAATATCGCGGAGATAGTTTATGCCGGGCAGATCGGACCCCGGTGACGAGAGGCGTCGGACGCGGGCGCCCGTGGTCAGCAACAGTTTGTCGTAGCTCAAGGACTCGCCGTCCGACAGATCAACCGTGCGTGCGTCGCGGTCGATGGCGAGGGCGCTGGTCCGCAGGCGCAGCTCAATGCGATGCTCGTCGTAAAACGCCTGGTCGTGGAGGTAGGTGCGCTCGGGCTCGTAGTCGCCCGTGAGGAGTTGTTTCGACAGGGGCGGCCGTTCATAGGGCAAATGGTCTTCCGTGCCGACCACCACGATGCGGCCCTCGAAGCCCTCGCCGCGCATGGCCTCGACCGCGCGCCCCGCGGCCTGGCCGGCGCCGATTACAACATAGGTGGCGTGCTGCGATGACACGAAACGGCTCTAGCTTACTTCGACGTAAATATCGTTGCCTTCGACCTTGACCTTGAATGTCCGAAGGTCCTCGGTCACCGGCGGCGACATCGCCTTGCCCGTGGGAATGTGGAACTGTCCGGCATGCAAGGGGCATTCGATGATATCACCGTCGATGAAGCCCTCGCAAAGTGATGCAAATTCGTGGGTACAGATATCGTCGGTGGCATAGTACGCGCCGTCGACATTGTAGATCGCCACGTGATGCTCGCCGATTTTCACGGCCTTGGGTTCGTCCACGAGAACTTCGCTCGTCGTTGCTGCCAAATGCCAATTGTTGTTTTCGCTCATGACACCCCTTTGACCGTAGAATTATCTAGACCACGCCGTAAACTGTGGCGCGATGCTGCAAGGATCAACTCCATGCCACAGGCGAATTCCCGCGTCTAGACGAAACTGCAGGGTGTTGGCGAACAACCAGGGTATTGGGGCGAAACGGTTGAATAGCGCAATCCGGCATGCAAGGTTGATCAGCCCGTGAGGCCGCCGCCCACCCCAACCGATCGCCCCTTTTCATGAGAGACCCGCAACTCCTGTCCTTCGCTCTGCTTATGGGCATCGCGCCGATCACGGGAAGCTTTTTGGGGGTGCTCATCCATCGCATCCCGGCGGGGCGAAAAGTCGGCATCGACCGCTCCGTTTGCGACGTTTGCGGCCATGTCCTGAACGCGTTCGACCTGATGCCGGTGATAAATTGGGTGTTTAGCCGTGGCCGTTGCCGTTATTGCGGCGCCGGGGTTAGTTATCTCTACCCGGTCATCGAAATAGCCGCGCTGGGGCTGGTGGTGTGGGCCTGGAGCGTATTCGCCGGCTGGCAGCTGTGGGCGAGCTGCATCCTGGGTTGGGCGCTCATGGTTGCCGCGCTGATCAACGTTAGCCATTTCACGGTGCCAGGACCGCTGATCCTGCCCATGCTGCTCTTGGGCCTGGGCTTTTCATGGTTCGCCGAGCCTGGTGCATTTGCCGACCATCTGGCGGGCATGGTCGTTGGCGGCGCCATGGGAATCGCCCTCGACATACTGGACCGGCGTCTTGATGATCGCCTCGGATTTGGCGGTGATGCCGACAAGCTCTTCGCCGCTGCCGGCGCCTGGCTAGCGTGGCAGGGATTGCCGGGCCTTGTGGCCATTGCCGTTGCTATAGGGCTTGTGGTGTCGGTGGTTGGCGCGCCGCGACGTTGGTGGGGCGGGCGCTTAGCCGGCGGGGCCTGTGTGGCGCTCGGACTATGGCTAGCGTGGCTCTACGGACCGTTAACCGCTAATTGGTGATGACGGGTCCAAGGTCTAGAGCTGTGTCATCTGGACCACAGCCGGTCCGATAACCACGAGGAAAATGACCGGCAGGAAGAAGGCGATCATCGGCACCGTCAGCTTGGCGCCCAGGGCGGCGGCCTTTTCCTCGACCTTGGCCAAACGGTCTTGGCGATTTTCGTTGGAAATTACGCGCAACGCGGTGCCCAGAGGCGTGCCGTATTTTTCCGACTGGATTAGCAACGTTGTCAGGGAGCGCACTGACTCGATAGCAGTGCGGTCCGACAAATTCTGCAGCGCCTTGGAGCGGCCACCGAGATAGGCCAACTCGGCGGTGGTGAGCCCGAACTCCTGGGCCAGGATCGGCGCGGTCTCGGCCATTTCGTCGGTCACCCGGGCAAACGCCGCCTCTATGGACAGCCCCGCCTCGACACAGATAACCAGCAGATCGAGCGCATCGGGGAAGGAAGACGTAAAAGCCGCCTGGCGCGTTTGAAGCTGGCTCTTTAGGATGATGGCCGGCAGGAACCAACCGATCGGTAGAGCCGCGACGCAGTTGCCCGCCGCGAGATTCATCTCGGCGACCAGGACGTCAACGGCATCGACCCCGGGCTTCTCGAGCGCGGCCTTTATGCGTGCGTCTTCCTCCGCGCCCTTGATGTACTGAAGCACAAAATAGAACGCACCACCGGCAAACAGGGCGGCGACGGCGAAGACGACGATTAATACAATACGCATGGACTAATATTTATGGCGAAACCAAATCCCCCTCGTGGATCAGGGCACTAAGTCCCGGAGTCGGGCCGGTTATGCTCACGTGTTTAGCTAACGTCAACAAATGCGATAATAAACGTTTCAACATTTTCCATTGCTTCGAAAGAGCTTTTGGACGTTGAGCTTCGTCTTGTATGACAAAAATCACTATTATTTTAGGATGCCGCTCCGTTGGCCCCCGTGAATAGGGCCAATAGCTCCAGTGCGTATACAAGCCCGGCGGCGATGGCGATGGCAATTCCATAGGGCATGCCCTGATCCGGCGAATAAAGCCTGTGTACCCAGTGTTTCCGGGTCCATCGCGCTGGTAACGGCATGCGGCGCACAGTTATAATGACGATGCCTAGGACGCCACCGACCACGGCGACATACACCAGGAATTTGAGAAGCGGGGCGGGTCCGAACCACAAGGCGCCGGCGGCCAGAAGTTTGGCGTCGCCACCGCCGAAAACGCCAAAGGCGAAAAAGATAAAGCCGGCAACGAGCACAGCGGCTCCCATGGCCGCATGCCACGCAAATGCCTGTAAACCCAACGAGTCGCCGATAGCGCCAATCACGAACGCGGCGGCGATAACCAGCAATATCCAGTTGGGAATTTCGTAACGCGTAAGATCCGTGTAGGCGGCCGTTGCCATGGCGCCAAGGAAAACGATCGTTGCCAATGTCGCGATCATTTCGCGCCTCCAGGCATTCGCCGGTCTCTCCACTGATGGCAAAAACGCGGCGAGCAGTGATGATGCCATTGGGTTTTTGCGGCACCGTCACTGCTCGTCGAATTTAGCGCACCCCCATCCCCCACAACTCGCGAACCGGCGCTACCACGCTGCTTCTCGCCACAAGCCAGAGAAATACTGATGGGGTCATTTGATAGAGTGGCACCCTATTACCATGGCAGCCACGGCGTAGCAATAAACGGTTAACCAAGGCTCTCACCCGAGACCGGCAAGAAATTCGAGAAACCGGGCGTCAAGCATGCCGGCGCCGGCCGCCAGTTGCGGCAGGTTGAGGTCGCCGCCGATGTTGACCTCCATGATCACCGGTCCCGCCGGGCACATGGCAATGTCCCAGGCCTGCAGTTTGATGTCGCTCAAAGCCTCGCCATGTTTCAGGCACAGGGCCTTGGCCGCCTGCCAATCCGGCAACATGGTGCCGACGATGGTGGCGCCGGTGTCCGGGTGGGTGTCGACCTCGCGGTGATCGACGCCGACCCCGTGGACGGCGCACACCACCTCGCCGCTGTCCACATCGACAAGGCCAAGCATGTTTCCCGTGCGCCAGAAATTGTCGGCCGCGTTGTCGCCGGCGGGAATTTTCCAGATCGCGTGGAAAATCTCCGCCCGGTCTTTACCCAGGGCCACGACAAGGCGCACGGTCGATAGCCGTTTCCCGCATACCGCCGCCACGGTCGGGTGCGGGACCAGCGGTTCCTGAAAGAGATAGCCGTCCTGCTCGAAGTTCGCGGCCATGGCGATGAACGCGTCGATGGTCGCCGTGGCGCCATTGGAAAACACCAGGCTGTCGCTGGCCGCGTCATAGCGCTCGACCAGTACCGACCCGGCGCCCCACATGCCGGTAATCGGCTTGCCGAAAAACGGATAGGCCATGGCGCCGCGAAGGTGAGCCGCCAAGGCGTCGCCGTCGCGGAGCACTGGCACGTCGGCGAAACTGCGGCGGCGGTGGTAGAGCGCCACGCTTTTCGGGGTGGGTGCCTGGAGCCCGTCGAGCAGGGCGTAGCACAGCAGCTTGTCGTGGGCGATGGCCCACCAATCCCGGGCACTGCTCTTTAAATGAATATTACGCTGCACCCGGGCGCCGACAAAAGCGCGTTTGGCCTCGGCGGAAAACCGCGCGTCGTCGTAGAGGCCGTAATAATAATAGTCCCGCGGCTTCAGCTTGCCGGGTCCCAGGGCCAGGGACACAATCTCCCCAAGCTGGGCGAACAGGCTCTTGCCGTGTTCCTTCTTGGCGACCGTCATGCAGCGCGCCATATTGAGGACCGGGTCGGTCTTATGAAGGTCGATCGGTGACTCGGATTTGGTCATGGCGGGGTCCCGGATTCGCGGCGGCCCGGACCGTAGCACGATTTGATCATCGGCCGCACCGCTCAGGAGGCTTGCGGGCCGGCCCCGAGACCGTCAAGCTCCGGGCCCGAGAAAATGACCGATCAAGAAATCGACAGATGAGGAAGCGAGGCCATGCCCATCATTAACCGCATCGCGGAATTTCATGACGACATGAAGACGTGGCGGCGTGATATCCACGCCCATCCCGAGACCGCCTTCGAGGAAGAGCGCACCGCCGCGGTGGTCGCGGAAAAGCTAAAATCCTTCGGCATGGAGGTCCACACCGGCATCGCCACCACCGGCGTTGTCGGCGTGCTTCACGGCGGCGGCGGTTCCGGCGGTGGACGGGCCATCGGCCTGCGCGCTGATCTCGACGCTCTCGATATCCACGAGAACAATGACTTCGACCACGTCTCGGTCAATCCCGGCAAGATGCACGCCTGCGGCCACGACGGCCACACCACCATGCTGTTGGGCGCGGCGCGCTATCTCGCCGAGACCAAGCGCTTCGACGGCACGGTCTATTTCATCTTCCAGCCGGCCGAGGAGAACGAGGGGGGCGGCCGGGTCATGGTCGAGGAGGGTCTGTTCGACCGCTTTCCCATGGAGGCGGTCTACGGTCTGCACAACTGGCCGGGGGCGCCGGCGGGCAAGTTCGCGGTACGTCCCGGCCCCATGATGGCGGCTTTCGACATATTCGAGATTACCCTGACCGGCCGTGGCACCCATGCGGCCATGCCCCATCTCGGGATCGACCCGGTGGTCGCCGCCGCTCAAGTGGTCCAGGCCCTGCAGACGATTACCGCGCGCAATACCGACCCGCTGGAATCAGCGGTCGTCTCGGTGACTCAGATCCACGGCGGCGATACCTGGAACGTAATCCCCGAACAGGTGGTGCTGCGCGGCACCTGCCGTTCGTTCAAGCCTGAAATCCAGGATGCCATCGAGGCCCTCCTGAAACAGATTGTCGAGGCAACCGCCCAGGCCTATGGCGTGACCAGCACGGTCGACTACCAGCGGCGCTATCCCTCGGTCATCAACACGGTCGACGAGACCGCCTTCGCCGCCGGCGTGGCGGCCGCGGTTTCCGGGCCCGATAACGTCCAGCATGACCCGGCGCCGAGCATGGGATCCGAGGATTTCGCCTTCCTGCTTCAGGAGAGACCCGGCTGTTACATCTGGCTCGGCAATGGGCCGTCCGACGGCGGTTGTCTGCTGCACAACCCCAACTACGATTTCAATGACGAAATCCTCGCGGTCGGCGCCAGTTATTGGGCAACGTTGGCTGAATCCGCCCTGCCGGCAAACTGACGCAGGGCGCCCATGAATTCCGGCCAAGCGGTTCTCGACCTCAAGGCGACCCGGCCGCCCTTGCGATTCCAGGACAACCTCAAGCGGGTCATGGAGAACCATGGCAAGAGCTTCGCCGATCAGGTTTTCGATATCCTCAGGCTCAAGCGCGGCCCGGGCAAGATCGACCCCATATGTACGGCCTCTACGACGACGAGCGCTTCACGCCCGAGGAAAAGGCGGCGTTCGTCGGCCGCAAGATGATGGCGCGGCTGACCAAGAAGTACTTCAAGGATTCGTTCACCGCCATCACCACCGACAAGATCGTGTTTCGTCAGCTTCTGGAACAGCGCGGCGTGCCGGGGCCCAAAACCCACGCCATCTATTTTCGCAAACCGCCCAAGACGATTTACGACGATGTGGAAGTGATTTGCGGCACCCATGCCCTGGCCGACTACCTGCGTCACCGGGCGCCCTATCCGATGTTCTCCAAGCCGGTCAATCAGGTTCAGAGTCTCGGTATCGCCGCCGTTGATTATTATGATTTCGATGGTGACAACGTGGTGCTGGCGGACGGTCGGATCTTCGCCATGGCCCAGTATCTGGCCGCGGTCGAAAACTACGCCAAGACCGGCTACATGTTCCAGGAACGATTGGCGCCTCACCCGGTCATTGAGGCCATGTGTGGCACGCGCATTTGCACCGCTCGGATCATGGTCATCATGGAGGATGGCGTGCCGACCATCCTGCGCGCTTCGTCGAAGATTCCCGCCGGGCGAAATCAGGCGGATAATTTCTGGCGCGCCGACAATATTCTCGGCGGTATCGACATCGACAGCGGAACCATATTTCGCGCCATCCAGCAGGGCGGGCCGCGTGAGGTCGAGGCCGATAGCCATCCCGATACAGGCACGGCCATCAAAGGGTTGACTCTGCCGGACTTGGTTGGCGCAAAATCTTTATGCATCAACGCGGCACAAGAGTTTCCTGACAGCCCAGTTCAAGGTTGGGATATGGCGTTCTGTGCCGCTGGTCCGCTGGTTCTCGAGGTTGAAGGCAACGGCGGCCACCCCGTGTTGACCCAGTTGCCCCTGGGCCGGGGCTGGCTCGATGACCGCTTCCGCGCGCACCTCAAGAAATCCATGGCCGCGGCGCGGCGATAATTGCTGCCGAATTGTATTGACCGAGGCCGTGGAATCTCGCCATAAACGCTTAAGGGCCGGGGTCAACGAACCCCTTCGTCGAACGACGATTTGAGGTAGCCATGAACGACGACGTTCCGGTACGTAAACGCGCAGGCGGCCGTGCCGCGCGCAAGGCGCTGCGAGCAGCTAAACCTCCGATTTCCGAAGCACCCGTGAGGCCCGGTATGGAGGGCGGTCAATACCTGCCCTTGACCGAGAGTGAAATCCTCCGGATACACCATGCGGCCCTCAATGTGCTTGAGCAGATCGGCCTGATCAACGCCATCCCGTCCTGTATCGAGATATTCACCAGTGCCGGGGCGTCGATCAGCGAAGAAGGCCGCTTGGTCATTCCCCGCGCCATGGTCGAAGACGCCTTGGCCACGGCGGCGCGGCACTTTCCCCTGTACGCCCAGGACCCTAAATACGACCTCGAACCGTGGGGCAAGAAGGTCCATTTCGGCACCGCCGGTGCGGCGGTCCATATGGTCGATGCCGAGACCGGCGAGTATCGCGAGTCCATGCTCAACGATCTCTATGACGTGGCCCGTCTGGTCGATACCCTCGACAACATTCACTTCTACCAACGCTCCCTGGTGCCGCGCGACATGATTGATCCGCGCGACCTCGATTTCAACACCTGCTACGCCGCCGTCGTGGGCACCTCGAAACATGTGGGATCGAGCTGGGTCCATACCGACCACCTCGCCGAGACCATGGAGATGCTCCACCTGATCGCCGGCGGCGAGGACAAGTGGCGCGCGCGCCCCTTCGTCAGCATGTCGGCCTGCTTCGTGGTGCCGCCGCTTAACTTCGCCGAGGATGCCTGCCGTTGTCTTGAGGCCGGGGTCCGGGCCGGCATGCCGATCCTTCTTCTGGCGGCGGGTCAGGCCGGCGCCACCAGTCCGGCGGCGCTGCCCGGCGCCGTGGTCCAGGAGGTCGCCGAAGTACTGGCCGGCCTGGTCTACGTCAATCTCATCGTGCCCGGCCATCCGGCGATCTTCGGCGCCTGGCCGTTCGTCTCGGACCTGCGCACCGGCGCCATGTCGGGGGGCAGCGGCGAACAGGCGGTGCTCATGGCGGCCTGCGCCCAGATGGCGCAATATTATGATTTGACCGGAGGCATCGCCGGCGGCATGACCGACTCAAAGGTCCCCGACGCCCAGGCGGGCTACGAAAAGGGCTACACCAACGCCCTGGCCGGTCTCGCCGGCGGCAATCTGGTCTATGAGTCCGCGGGCATGCACGCCAGCCTGCTGGGCTGCTGCTTCGAGAGCTACGTCATCGACAACGACATCATCGGCTCGGTGCTGCGCACGGTGCGCGGCCTTGAGGTCACCGACGAGACCCTGTCGGTCGAGGCCATCCGCGAGGCCTGCATCGGCGGCCCGGGCCATTTCCTCGGCAGTAATCAAACCCTGGAACTGATGGAGCGCGACTACATCTACCCTGAGGTCGGCGACCGCTCCAGCCCCAAGGAATGGGCCGAGAACGGTTCGACCGACATTCGCCAGCGCGCCCGCGCCAAGGTCCAGGAAGTTCTCGCCAGCCACTACCCGTCCCATATCGACGAAGCCATGGACGACCGCATCCGCGAGAAATTCGACGTTAAGCTGCCGCGCAAGGAAATGCGGCCGGGCAACGGGCGCTGGTAGCGGGGGCGCTTAACGCCGGCACAGGTCATTCCAAAATTGAATCGAAGAGTCAGTTCAATCGTGGCTTAACTGTTTTTTGAATGTCGGTGGAGATAATGGCGCCGGCATTTTGCCACCTTCTCTTCCTGACTGCACCGACGCCGCCTTCGTGCGTGTTGGGGCGCCCAGCCGGAAAACGTGTACGACAACAGGGTGAATTGACGATGCCTGATCCCAATGCAATCAACGTTCTCTACAACCAGGATTTCATGGAAGATCCCTTTCCGTATTTCCAGGAGGGATTGTAAAATGTACCCGTCGCCCGAAACCAAGAAACCCTGACCAAACCGTTCTACGTTTTCCGTTATGAAGACGTGCGCCGGGTTCTGCAGGACTATGAATTTTTCTCAAGCGAGGTCGTGGGCGAGGACGGAGTCGACAGCCAAGACATGGCATTGGGCCGGGCGGTCGAAAACTTTATCGAGATGGATCCGCCCGAGCATACCAAGATGCGCCGTCTCGCCCAGCAAGGGTTTCTGCCGCGCGTGATGAAAAGCTTTGTTCCCCGCGCCGAAGCGCTGGCGAAAGAAAGAGTGAGCAATGCCTTGGATGCAGGCAAAATCGACCTCGTTGAAGATTTTAGCGCCCAGGTTACCATTGGATTGATCTCGGCCATTCTCGGGCTGCCTCAGGAAGATCAACCGGTCATCCGCAAGTGGACGGCCGAAATCGCCAACAATGTGATGGCCAATTATTGGGTCTTCGAGTATGAGCAGGACCGGGTCGATACGACCAGCCGTGTTGTTGGTGATCTGGCCGACTATTTCAGCAACTACATAAAGCAGCGAAAAAAGCGTCCCATCGAAGATGATCTGATATCGGTCATGCTGGCGACTGAGATCGACGGGGAAAAATTCTCCGAAGAGGAAGTCGAATCAACCGCCATGCTGCTCCTGTTGGCGGGCAATGATACGACGACCCACCTAATTTCGAATTTCGTCATCAATATGGCCAAGCACCCGGCGCAGGCGGATCGGCTCAGACAGGATTTGTCCGCTGTGCCCGATGCCATCGAGGAAGTGCTGCGCTACGCGCCATCGCTGCTGTGCATGGAGCGTTCCGTCGCCAAGCCGGTGACCCTGCATGGCGTCGCCATGGAGCACGGTGATGTGGTGATCCCCTGGATGGCCGCCGCCAACCGGGATCCGGCGGTTTTCGAGCGGCCGAACGAGTTCGACATTAGTCGCCGGCCGAACCGGCACATGGCCTTCGGTTTCGGCGTCCACACATGTTTGGGGGCGCCTCTGGCGCGAATCGAGGGGCGGGTCGCCGGCGAGGAAATCATGAAACGAACAAGCGCCATTGAATTTATCGGTGACCCCATAGCGACAAAAAACGCGATCATTCACGGACCCGCTCATCAGCAAGTCCGCTTCATCGCCAATTAGCAACCGTCGCCGAAAGTGGGACCAATAATCGGCGGCATGGGAACGGGTATGCGAGGGCGCCATGAGCGATTAACTTGACCTGGAAGGCGTTTACAAAATCCCGGCGTATGATTTTCTGAAGTCGCGGGGTTGTAATTTCATCGTCGGCGAAGGCATGGAGCCGTCCGCCACCTTGACCCATGATTTTGGTGATGTGGTCGCCGAAGCCCGCGCCATTCGACTCCATGCGGTTGGCTGGGATGTCGGCAGCACCCATTCATTCGAATGGAAAGGTCCTGACGCCGCCGTTGCCCTGCAGCGGGTTGTTTCCAATGACGTAATTGGTTGTGCGCCCGGTCGTGGCCGCTACGGTGCTCTGCTGGACGACCAAGGTAATGTTATTGTCGATCCAATCGCATTCAAGTTTTCCAACCAGCATTTTCTCGTGACAACCGGTTATGGCGGCTATTTGGACTGGTACCGGGAAGCCGCGAAGAACTTGGATGTGGACATCCAGTTTACCACGCCGGATTACCCGCATGTTCAAGTGCAAGGACCAAAGTCACGCGAGATACTTCAAGGCCTGACATCATTCGATATGGACTCGCTTAAATGGTTTCAATTTACCTGTGAACGAGTCGAGGTTGCCGGATGTCGGGTCTACATCTCCAGGACGGGCCCGACAGCGGAACTTGGGTTCGAACTATTTTATTATCCGGATGACGCAGAAAAGCTTTGGTTGGCGTTAATTGAGGCCGGTGTAACGCCGACGGGTCTTGGCAGCATTCTCCTGATAAAACCGGAACTGGGTGCGATTTGTCTTGGCATCGACTTCGAACCTGGTCTGCGCACGCCCTATGATTTAGGCTCGGACCGCTGTGTCGCCGTCGCCAAACCGGTTGAGTTAGCCGGCAAGGACCGTTTGACTGAAATAGCAACAAATACGCCAAATCGGTTTGGCACCGTGACGTTTGACGGGCCTGGCGATGATCTTCCTGAATGGGGAAGCAGCATTTTCGTCCAGGGAAAAAACGTCGGTGTTTTGACGCAATGTCGCCCGACACCTGATTTTGGTTGTCTTGGTCAAGGGATCATCCAAAGCCGCTTTGCAGATGAGGGCACAAGGCTCGAAATCCCGAGTGGGGAAAATTCATATATGGCGACCGTTACCAGAACGCCGCTGTATGACCCGGAGCGTAAAAGGGTACGAAGCTAGCGCACAAACAATAGTGAGCAGGCGGATTCCTCGATCAGCGTATCGAGGATGTCGCTTTCGGCTAGATCACTCGCCGTGCTGACCACCAGGGTGCCGCCGTGGGCTTCTCGCAGGACCGCGGGAAGGGCGCGCCTGGCTTCGGACGGCACCCAGGTGAAGCGCGAGGTGATGCCGAGGTCGCTGAGCCGGTTGGCGACGTCGGATTCGAGGTCTTGAGCGTGTTCGTCCAAGGCGTTGCCGAAACAAATTACCGTCAGCCGGCCGCCGTGGGTGCGGGCCAGGGAGGCCGCGGTGGTCAGGGCCTGATCGCCTTGGGGGCCGCCGTCGAGCCACAACACAACGGGTCCCTCGTCAATTTGTGCGCGTTGGGCCAGCAGCACCGAGCCGGGCGCTTCGCGGGCGGCGCGGCGGGCCAGGGAGCCGGCGCCACGGCCACCCACCGGCCGGTCGCCGACGAAGCCCAGGGTGAGCAGGTCGGCGTCACGGGCCGCGGCCATAATTTCGCCCTCCACATCGCCCCGCGCCACCCGGAAGTTCCAGGTGATACGCGTGCCGGCGGCGTCGGCCAGGTGGCGGCGGACGCGCTGGGCCTGGAGGCGCAGGGCGCGCTCCACGTCAGGCGGCTCAACCTCGCGCGGGCCGGCCGACCAGGCGTCGATGATGCGGGTGAAGGGCAGGCCGGCGAAGCGCAGCATGTTGGCGTCTTCCACATAGAGCGCGTCGATTTCGGCATCGAGTTCCACGGCGAGACGCAGGGCGGCATCAAGCGCCGCCAGGCTGGCCGGCGAGGCGTCGAGGCCGACCAGGATGCGCCGCCGGGCGCCCGTGGCCGGCTTGATCACGGCTGGTCCTTATCCTCGCCGCGGCCGGAATGGCGGCGCAGCGCCTCGGTATAGCTGGCCAGCTTGGCCTCGACCAATTGGTTGATGGAGCCGTCGGGAAACTGCCCGTCGTCGCCGCGCGCGCCGGCCGCCACGCCGGTCAGGCATTCAATGCCCTGATCGATGGTGGCGATGGGGTAGATGTGGAATTGGCCGGCCTTGGCTGCCGCGACGATGTCGGCGCGCAGCATCAGGTGCTTGACGTTCGACGCCGGGATCATGACCCCCTGATCGCCGGTCAGGCCGCGCGCCTGACAGAGATCGAAGAAACCCTCGATCTTCTCGTTGACGCCGCCGATGGCCTGGACCTCGCCGCGCTGATTGACCGAGCCGGTGACCGCCAGGCCCTGACGAATCGGCGCGCCTGCGAGGGCCGAGAGGATGGCGTAAAGCTCGGTCGACGACGCCGAATCGCCATCGACACCGCCGTAGGACTGCTCGAACACCAGGCTGACCGACAGGGACAGCGGGCGGTCTTCGGCGAAGCGGGCGCCGAGGAATCCCGACAGGATCAGGACGCCCTTGGAATGAAGCGGGCCGCCGAGTTCGACCTCGCGCTCGATATCGATGACCTCGCCCTTGCCGAGGCGTACCCGGGCGGTGATGCGGGTCGCCTTGCCGAAGCCGAAGCTGCCCAGTTGGAGCACCGCGAGGCCGTTGATCTGGCCGATCTCGGCGCCGTCGGTATCGATCAGAATGGTGCCGCGGGTAACCTGCTCGGCCATGCGCTCCTGGGTCCGGTTGGCCCGCCGCACCTGGGCGTCGAGGGCTTGTTGGACATGGCCGGCGCCGATCACCGCGTCGCCGTCGTCGGCGCACCAATAGTCAGCTTCGCGCAGCAGATCGGTGACGGCGCCGACCCGCACCGACAGGCGTTCGGCGTCGGCGACCATGCGTGAGCCATGCTCGAGAATGCGCGCCACCGCACCGCGGTCGAGGGGCTTGAGTTCGGTCTCGCGGGCGCGCTGGGCAACCAGCCGGGCATAGAGCATGGCGTTGTCGTCGGTGCGTTCGACCTGGTCCTCGAAGTCGGCGGCGACCTTGAACAACTCGCCGAACTCCGGATCCTGCTGGGTCAGCGTGTAATAAAGCATGGGCTCACCGATGAGCACGACCTTGACGTCGAGGGGAATGGGCTCGGGCTCAAGGCCACGGGTGCTGATCATGCTGAGCGCCTGACCCGGCGCCTCGATGCGGATGCGGCGGCCCTGAAGCGCCTGCTTGAGGGCGTCGTAGGACATCGGTTGCTGCAGCAGCTTGCGGGCATCGAGGATGATGGTGCCGCCGTTGGCCCGGTGCAGAGCGCCGGGTTTGATCAGGGTGAAGTTGGTGGTCAGGGCGCCCATCTGTGAGATGTGCTCGATTTCGCCGACCAGGCGTTGATAGGTCGGGTGGTCTTCATAGATCACCGGTGCGCCGGTTCGGTCCTTGCAATCAACCAACAGGTTAACCGTGTAGCGGTCCATGCCGGCGTCTGGCCGGGCAGGGGGCGCCTGGCCCGGCGCCGCGGCCGCCGGGCCGCTGTCATCGTTCGGCAGGAAAATCGCGGCGTTCTCCACCACGTCCTTGCGTACCGCGTCGAGATAGGCCCCGACGTCGTCGAGGCCGTCGAATTCGCTCTGCAACTCGTCGATCAGATGACCCGTGGCGAAGCGCGTGATCTCGCGGTTGAGCTCGCCGACCCCCAGGCGGCCTTCCTTGACCAGGGCCGGCAGCAGGCGCAATGCCTCCTGGAGCGCCTCCTGGAGCTCCTCGATGTCATTTTGAATGCGCTCGCGCTCGGCTTCAGGCAGGGCCTGAAAGGCTTCGGGTTCGATAACCTGATCGCCGGCCATGGGGGCGAAGCCGATTCCGTCAGGGGTGCGGATGAGGGTGATATTGCGGCCGCGGGCGTCGCGATTAATGGCTTCGAGGGCGTGTTCATGCTGCTGCTTGAACTTGTCCTCGATGGCACTCTTACGGCTGCGGTAGTCATCGCTTTCAAAGGCTGCGGGGATCGCCGCCCGCAAGTCCTGGAGAAGTTGCTCCATTTGGTCCTTGAGAACGCAGGCCCGTCCGGCCGGCAGGCGCAGGGCCAGCGGTTTTTGCTGATCGGCGAAGTTATTGACGTAGCACCAGTCCGACGGCACCGGCGCCTGGGCCGCATGTTCCTCGATAATACGCCGCACCACAGCATGCTTGCCTAGGCCCGACGGCCCCAGAGCATAGAGGTTGTAGCCGTCGCGGGTCATGCCGACGGCGAAGCGGATTGCTTCGAGAGCGCGTTTCTGGCCCAGGACTTCGTCGGGATCGTCGAGATCGGCCGTGGTCTCGAATGAAAACCTGTCCGGATCACAAACCTGATAAAGCTGCTCCGGCGCCAGCGCCTTAACCTCAACCATCCTCACACCTCTTGTACAGATCGGCTGCTAGCTTAGCGCGAACCGAACAAGGTTAAGAGGGCAAATTGCTACTTAGTACCGTTTCATGGCGGGGTCGATGGTGGTGGCCCAATCTTCGAGACCGCCGCGCAGACTGAGGGCATTGGCAAATCCATTGTCGCGCAACCAGGTGACGACCTGGAGGCTGCGCTGGCCGTGGTGACAAATCACGACCAGAGGCTTGTCGGCCGACAACTGGCCGGTTTGGCCGGGGATCTGCATCATGGGAATTTCAATGCAGTCGGGCAGGGCGC
>JAYGEF010000025.1:0-12019 GCA_046582535.1 Alphaproteobacteria bacterium | reverse complement strand
GAGGTTCATTGCTGTGCCTGATGCCACTGTTTCACCGGTCGCGGCGGTCCAGGCCGACACGAACTGTTCCGCCATGGCGGCCAGCCCGACAACGCCCGGAGGCTTCGAACCAGGATCGCGCAAAGCCTCGACCAAAACCGGAATGGCCTCGGCCGGCCCGGTCGAGACGATGAGCCGCCACGGCGGCGTCATCAGCCCGGCAAGGCAGGGCGTGCCGCCGTCATCGACGGTAACCATGACCGCGTCGTTCCAGGGCGCATCGACCAACCGCCCGGCGATGCCGAGCATGACGTTGTTGTCGATGGCATGGGTCCGGAGAAACGGCCCGGCGTGGCGCAGGAACGCCTCGGCGTCATCGAACCGCGAGATTTCCAAAGCTATTCGGGCGGTGGTTCGACACCGGTGCGCTCGGTGATCAGGCCGTAGTGCTCGATGCGCCGGTGGGCGGCGAAGTTGAATATGGTTTCCTTGCCGAAGTTGCAGGCGTCGAGATCGCAGTCGGCGACGATCAGCTCGTCTCCCAGGGTGATGCACTGGGCGACGATCTCGCCGGTCGGCGCGATGATGACGCTGCCGCCCATGAGGTCGTTGCCGTCCTCACAACCGGCCTTGGCGACGCCGATCACCCAGGTCGAATTCTGGTAGGCCCCGGCCTGCATGGTGACGTGGTTGTGGAACATGCGCAGGTGCGGCGACTCGTCGGATTGGGAATTGACCACCGGCGTGTTGTAGCCGATCAGCACCATCTCGACCCCCTGGAGACCCATGACCCGGTAGGTCTCGGGCCAGCGCCGGTCGTTGCAGATGGCCATGCCCATGATGCCGCCGAAGGTCCGCCACACCGGCCAGCCCAGATTACCGACCTCGAAATAGCGCTTCTCGAGATGCTGGTGGCTGCGCTCGGTGTCGAACTCGGCATGGCCCGGCAGGTGGATTTTGCGGTATTTGCCGACCATTCCGCCTTCCTTATCGACCAGCACGGCGGTGTTGTAGTGGTGAATTTCGCCGTCCTCCTCAATCAATTCGGCGAAGCCCAGATGGAACCCCATGCCGTATTCCAGCGCCTTATCGAACAGCGGCTGGGTCTCGGGCGACGGCAGGGAATGCTCGAACCACTCATCAACCTCGGCCTGATCCTCCATGTAGAAGCGCGGAAAGAACGTGGTCAGGGCCAACTCGGTGAAGACGATGAGATCAACGCCCTTAGCATGGGCCTGATCCATCAGCACCAGCATGCGCTCTACCACCACGGTCCGGCCCTCGGCCTTCTGAACCGGCCCCATCTGCGCCGCGCCGACCGTCACTACCCTCGCCATAATCTCCGTCCTCATCTGTGTGTCCGCCGCGATGCTCGCAGGAAATCGGGGCGTCGGCAAGGTGGGGGCTTGACCTTGACTATAGTCACTTTTGCGTTACCTTTAGTCATGATCGAGATTCGCGAATACACCGACCTGGATGGCGATTGTCCCTACGGAAAGTGGTTCGACGGCCTCAACGCACAGGGTGGCCATTGCCGTCACGCGGATGGCGCAAGGCAACCTTTCCAGCATCAAGAGCGTCGGCGCCGGGGTATTCGAACGGGTGATTGATTTCGGACCCGGCTACCGCGTCTATCTCGGCAAGGATGGCGACCGGCTGGTGATCCTGTTGGGCGGCGGGACGAAGAAAAGGCAGTCGACCGACATCGCCAACGCCCAGACCCTCTGGAAGGACTACAAGCGGCGCAAGCGCCAGGAGATATAACCATGGTTCTGACGAGAGACTTCAAGGAGACCATCCAGGCGCGGGTGCGGCGCGATCCGGCGTTTCGCGCCGAATTGCTCAAGGAAGGCATCGAGTGCATGCTGTCCGGCGACGTCGACACCGGCAAGGCGGTTCTCCGTGACTATATTAACTCGACCATCGGCTTCACCGCGTTGGGCGCGGCGACTCACAAGCCACCCAAGAGTCTGATGCGAATGTTCAGCCCAAAAGGCAACCCCCAGGCGCGCAATCTTTTCGAAGTAATCGGTTATTTGCGCGAACAGGAAGGTCTGCATTTCGAGTCGCGCTCTTCCCGTCTAGAATGATGACGCTTAATTTGGGTTCCGGAGGATAAATGTCGTTACAGATCACCAGCGAGCAGGACCTTTGGTACCTTTCGGCGACCGAAGCCATGGCGCTATTTCGCACCCGTGACCTGTCGCCAGTGGAGCTGTTGCAGGCGCTGATCCGGCGCGCCGAGGCGGTCGAGCCCAAGATCAATGCCTTTGCCTTCACCTATTTCGACGAGGCGCTGGCGAAAGCGCGCAAGGCGGAGGCCAAGTTCGCCAAGACCGACGGCCGCATTCGTGCGCTGGAGGGTATCCCGCTGGCGGTCAAGGACGAGATGGATATCAAGGGCAAGCCCATGACCAACGGCTCGCTCTACCTCAAGGATAACGTCAGCACCACGACCCACTATTCGGTCGAGCGCCTGTTGCGCGCCGGGGCCATCGTTCATGCCCGGACCACGACGCCGGAGTTTTCCTGCGCCGGGGTCGCCCATTCGCGGGTCCATGGGGTCACCGGCACGCCATGGAATCCGGCCTACACCTGCGGCGGCTCGTCGGGTGGCTCGGGGGCTTCCCTGGCGGCGGGCTCCGCCACCCTCGCCACCGGTTCGGACATTGGCGGTTCGATCCGTATTCCGGCCGCCGCCTGTGGCGTCGTCGGCTACAAACCGCCCCATGGCCGCAACCCGGAAAGCGGCGCCATCGCCTATGACATGTATGGCGTCATGGGGCCCATGACCCGCACGGTCGCCGACTGCATCGCCATGCAGAACGTCATGGCCGGGCCACACCCGCTGTACAACGCGTCGATCAGGCCACGCTACCGTATCCCGCCCAACCTCAAGGGTATCGATGGCTGGAAAATCGCCTACTCGATCGACCTGGATTACTTCGAGATCGAGCCCGACGTGCGGCGCAACACCGAGCGCACCATCGACGTGCTGCGCGGTCTCGGCACCACCGTCGAGCCTATCCATTTCGGCTGGAGCGCGGAAATCGACCGGGCGTTCCAGGACTATCTCGATGATATCTTCGGCGGCTGGATCGCCTCCTATGTGGACAGCGATCCGAGCCTGGCCAGCGAATGGGCGAAGTACTGCGCCGAGGCCCATACACGAGTGAAGTCCGCGTCGGTCCTCAAGGCCTACGAGTATC
Organism: Alphaproteobacteria bacterium; assembly: GCA_046582535.1. Taxonomy (GTDB): domain Bacteria; phylum Pseudomonadota; class Alphaproteobacteria; order JAAXGF01; family JAAXGF01; genus JAYZAP01. The sequence goes on along the minus strand of JAYGEF010000025.1, from coordinate 8,831 downwards.
AGGACGAGATGGCCCACCGGGTCGGGCAAATCCTTGAGGACTACCAGGCCTTCATCTGCCCAACCATGGGCAGCCACGAGATACCGGCGGACCACGAGCCCAACCAGCCGCTCTATATCAACGGTAAGTCGGTCGATGTGCTCTATGGCTGGTGCCTGTGCCATCCGTTCAACATGCTGGGCCGCTGTCCGGTGCTGTCGGTGCCTTCGGGCGTGGCGAGCAACGGCCTGCCGACCAGCATCCAGATCACCGCCCGCCACTTCGACGACGTCCGGGTCTTCCAGGTCGGCGCCGCCCTTGAACAGGCCCAACCCTGGCTCGACTGTGCCGAGCGACGTCCCAATATTTGATCAACACGGGAACCCTATCTATGAGCGAATACACGTTTGGTGATGATCTGCGTCGGCGGATCGAAGCGAATATGGCGGCCTTTGACGCCCACACCGCAGGGGCCGAGGGCCTGCGCCAGGCCGGCGTGATCATCGTCGTGGTCAAAACCCTGGACAGCGACGAGGCCGGGGTGCTGCTGACCTTTCGACCGCCCAATCTGCGGCGTCATGCGGGCCAATACGCCTTGCCCGGCGGCCGCATGGATGAAGGCGAGACGATCACGGATACGGCGCTGCGTGAGCTCCACGAGGAACTCGGCATGGAACTGGACCCGGCCAACATCTTCGGACCGCTCGACGATTTCGTCACGCGCTCGGGTTTCGTCATGTCGCCCCTGGTCTCCTGGGGCGGCGCCAACCCGGTGCTCAAACCCGACCCGGTGGAGGTCGAGCGGGTCGAGCGTATCCCACTCTCCGAACTCGACCGGCCGGAGCTGCCCTATCTCGAACCGGCGGCGGAAGGCGAGCGCCCGGTCATGTCGGCGCCGTTGCCGACCCTGGGCCACCACCTGTTCGCACCCACGGCGGCGCTGCTCTATCAGTTCCGCGAAGTCGCTCTGCGCGGCAACGCCACTCGGGTGGCCCATTTCGACCAACCCCATTTTGCCCGCAAATAGATGAAGCTCGGCGAAGAAATCCTCTACCTGTCGAGCGCTGACATCGACGCCTGTGGCCTGTCCCTCGCCGACGTCGAAGCGGCGGTCGAGGCCATGTTCGCGGCCAAGGCGGCGGGCGATGCGGTGATGAAACCCAAAACCGGGCTTCACGCCTCCAACGGCACATTGTTTCTCGCCAGCCCGGCGATCATCGGCTCTCCCGCCATGGCCGGCATCAAGTGGATCGGTGTCGCCGGCAACCAAGCCCGTGGACTGCCTCATATCGCCGGGCTGATCATGCTCAACGACGGCGATACCGGCATGCCGCTCGCCGTCATGGACGCGCGCTGGATCACCGCCGTGCGCACCGCCGCCATTACCGCTGTCGCCGCCCGCCGCCTGGCCCGGCCCGACAGCGCAGCCATCGGCTTCGTCGCCTGCGGCGTCCAGGCCCGGGCTAATCTGGCGGCCCTGGCGCCGCACTTTCCCCTGGCCCGCATCCGCGCCTACGGCCGCCGCCGGGAGAGTGCCGAAGCCTTCGCCAATGAGGCCCGCGACCATGGCTTCGAAGCCGAGGCGGTGGACGATCCCCGCCATGCCGTCGAAGGTATGGATATCGTCATTACCAGCACCCCGGTGGCACCGCGCACCGCGCCCTTCCTCGACACGGCCTGGCTGGCGCCCGGATCCTTCGCCGGGCTGGTCGACCTCGGGGTCTCGTGGCATCCGGAGAGCCTGCCCGCCCTGGACCGGGTCATGACCGACGACATTGCCCAGTCGGGCAGCGAAAACGTCGCCTACCCCAAGCCGTTCGATGGCGAGGTCGCCGATCTGGTCACCGGCAGTCTCAAGGGCCGGGAAACCACCGACGAGCGCACCGCCCTGGTCTTCGCCGGCCTCGGCCTGGCCGACGTGGCGGTCGGCGCGGCGGTCTACCGGCGGGCGGTGGAGCGGGGCGTCGGCCGGGTGCTGCCGCTGTAGCCCCATGCCGTCGCAACCCTTGATTCTGTTCATTTGCACCGGCAACATCTTCCGCAGCATGATGGCGGAATACGCCCTCAGAGCGAAGCTCGGAAGCAACACCGGATTTAGGGTGCGATCCGCCGGACTGATCGACGCCCCGCACGAGATCGTTTCTTTCGTGACGGACCATCTGGCCACCAAAAGCATCGACGTTTCGCCGCACCAACCGACCAGGCTCACCCGGACAATCTTGGATGAGGCGAGTCTGGCGGTAGCCATGGGAACGGAACACCGGCAGCAGTTATCGGAGAGGTTCGACCATCGCGCATCTCTGTTTAGCGAAATTGCATACGGCACCGAAGAACCACTTCTCGACGTGTTTGAAGTGGTGCCGGATTGGCAATCCAACCATGACGCGGCGGTCGCCTATGGAACCTGGGTGATCGATTACATCATTGACGGCATGCCGGGCTTCGTCGACCGCATGGCCGCGTTCATGCCAACTTAACCGAACGGTAGAATAGTCCTGCATTGGACCGGTGCGCCGCTATAGATAGCCACCATTGTGCGAGGTACACGCTCGGTTCGGTACGAACTCATGTGAGATTAATTAGATTATAATCATATTGAAAATATAATTTATTCGATTATATTGACATATTCTATGATAATAATTCGAGTATAATCAAATGTGGCTTCGTAAAAAAATGCTTGCCCGCCGGCGCCTGGACCGCCGCTATGCAACGCTTCCGCCTATAGATAGGTTCAGCGCGCCAGGGCGGGGCTGGGTCCGCGCGATTCGGGACGCGTTGGGTATGACCGGCACCCAGTTGGCCTCGCGAATGGGCATTACGCCGCCCAGCCTAAGCGCATTAGAGCGCTCCGAGACGCGAGGAACGATCCGCATGTCGACCCTTCGAAAGGCCGCGGCGGCGCTGGACTGTGACTTGGTATATGCGATCATCCCGCGCCAGCCGCTTGAGGAATCCATCCGCAATCGAGCCCGTGCGCTCGCACTGCGCCAACTTGGCGATGTTGCACGAACGATGGAACTTGAGGCTCAGGGCGTCACGGACGAGAGTGTTGAGGACAGAGTGGCGGATTACATTCGCGACAACATTCGCGAATCCGATCTATGGGGCGAAAATTGAGCGATCGATTCAGTGAGCCGAGCGACTCGACCCCTCTAACGCCCGACGAACTCGAAGGCCTTCTCCCGACATGGATTGCAACGCGCGCCGACCTGAACGCCGCCGAGGCTGAAAACATTGCCGTCGGCGCCGCGTGGGCACGGCGGCGGCAGCACGACATTCTTACCAATGATTTCGTCCGGACGCTGCATCGGCGAATGTTCGAGGATGTCTGGAAGTGGGCCGGCGGGTATCGACACTCCGAACGCAATATCGGTGTTGAGCCGTACCGGATCACCGTCGAGGTACGCCAGCTCCTGGACGACACGAAATTCTGGGTCGAGAACGAAACCTACGAGCCCATCGAGATCGCCGTCCGGCTCCATCACCGTCTCGTGTCCGTCCACCCTTTCCCCGATGGCAACGGCAGGCATTCACGCCTCATGGCGGACCTGCTCGCGGCGCGGCTAGGGTACGCGTCACTTTCATGGGGTCGGGCCAATCTGATCGAAGCAGGGGAAGACCGAAAGCGCTACATTTCGGCGCTACACGCAGCCGACGACAACGATATCGAGCCTTTGATAGATTTCGCTCAATCGTAGGCACATCCGCCTGTTCATTCCGACTTGGTAACGTTGTCATCCGGCACGCCGCCATCCGGGGCGCCCTCGACGAGCATGAAGGTGGAGTCCGACGAGGCGTGGCGGTGGACCATGACGGCCTGATATTCGGGCGAGTTGTAGAACGCCTTGGCGGCTACCATGGAGGGGAACTCAAGGACCACCAGGCGGTCGCTGAAGACCGGTCCTTCCAGGGTCTCGACGGCCCCGCCGCGCACCAGGAAGCGCCCGCCGTGTTTGGCGATCAAGGCCGGGGTCTCGGCGGTGTAGAGCTTGTAGGTCTCGGGGTCATCGACCCGGACCGTGCAGACAAAATAAGCACTCATGATTGTCCCCTACCCTATTGGCAGACTAAGTGGTGAAATCTCATCGGCGCTGCGGCCCAAGTAGTCGTGCTGGGGCGTGGCCGAGAACATGCGGGCCTGGGCCTCGGCCAGGCGGCCGGCGGCGTCCTCGCGGTCGAGGGTCAGGACCTTGCCGTCGGCGACCACTCGGTTGCCGTCGATATAGACGTCGCGCACCGCCCGGTCGGCGGCGGTGTAGACCATGCCGCGAAGCGGGTCCCGGGCCGGCATCATCTCCGGGATGGTAAGGTCGGCGAGAACGATGTCCGCCTTCATGCCGGTTGCCAGGCGGCCGATGTCATCGCGCATGAGGGCTGTCGCCCCGCCCACGGTGGCCACGTGAAAGATATCGGCGGTGCTCACGGTGGCTAAGTCACCGGCGGCGACCCGGGCGAGGATGGCGGCCCAACGCATTTCCTCGAGCAGATTGTGGGGCGCGCAGTCGGTGCCGATGCCCATGGTCACCCCGGCGCGGATGTAGCGCCCGAGGTCTTCCAGGGTCTGGCCATAGCGGGCGAAGGGCGTCGGGCAATGGGCCACGGCGATGCCCGTATCAGCCAGCAGATCGAGGTCCTTGCGGGTTTGCCAATGAAGCCAGGAGTGCTGGTCGATGAAGATGGCGTGGCCGAGAATGGTGCCCGGCGCGAGCAGGCCGATTTCGTTGGCCCACTGGATTGGCGTCACCCCGTGGCGCCGGGTCATTTCGAGGAACTCGGGCACGCTTTGGGCGATGTGGGTTGTCAGGGGCCGGCCGCGCTCGCGCGCCGCCGCCGCTGAGTCGCGCAGCAGCTCTTCCGTGCAGGTATCGATCTGCGCCGGGTAAAGCACGCCGGTGAGACGACCCGAGGGATGGGCCTCGGCCTCGCCGATGAGCTTGAGCGCGGCATCCATACCCTGACGGCCGGCTTCCTCGTCCCAGGTGAACTGGAGGTCGTAGTCGTTTTCCAAATGCCAGGTGGACGAGGCATAGCCCGGCGCCACGAAGGCGCGCAGGCCGCTCTTGGCGAGAATGTCGAGCCAGCCGTCGAAGGCCCCGGAAAGATCGGCCAACGACGTCACCCCGGAAGTCAACAGTTCGCTATAGGCAACCTCCGCCGCCGCCCGCCGGCCCTCGCCATCGAGATGAAAGGCAACGGAGCGCTCGTAGAGGCTGGACTGGTACATGCCGGGGACGCCGTGCTCTTCGCGCACGCCGCGCTGGGCCGGCTCGGTGGTGGGATGGGAATGGATATCGACCAGCCCGGGCATGACGAACAGGCCGCGGCCATCGATCTGCGTATCGGCGGCACCATCGTAGCCCGGCCCCACATGGATAATCCGGTCGCCATCAAAAGCCACATCGATGTCGCGCTTGTAGACGTGACGCCCGGCACTCTCGTCCCAGGCCGCGACCCAGGCGGCGTTGGTGATGCAGATAATCGCCATCAGTCGACGAAGGTGCCGGTTTCGGGATCGAAGCCGGCGACGAATTCGCCGCGCGGCACTGCCGGGGCGGGTAAATCGCAGCGCAGGAACTGGCCATAGCCCGGCACGCCTTTGCATTCCTTACCGTCCCACACCACCTTGCCCCGTGACAGGGTGGTGATGGGATAGCCTTTGATCTGGCGGCCCTCGTAGGGGGTGTAGTCCATGGCGTCGTGCATCATCTCGTGGCTGATAGTGACCTCCAGCTCCGGGTCCCAGATGGCGATATCAGCATCGGCGCCCACGGCGATGGTGCCCTTACGCGGATAGAGGCCGTAGATCTTGGCCGGGTTGGTGGCGGTGATGGCGACGAACTGTTCGAGGCTGATACGGCCCTTGCCGACGCCCTCGGAGAACAGCAGCGGCAAGCGTATTTCAAGGCCGGGAACGCCGTTGGGAATGGCCTTGAACGGGGCGCCCTCGCCCTTGGCCTTCTTGCCCTGGACGGAGTCGTATTTGTAGGCGGCGTGGTCCGACGAGAACACCGACAGCACCCCCGAGGCGATGCCCTGCCACACCTTCTCCTGGTTGGCGGCGTCCCGGGGCGGCGGGCTGCAGACGAACTTGGCGCCCTCGAAGCCGGGCTTGTCCAAATCGTCGGCGGTGAGGAAGAGATACTGCGGGCAGGTTTCGCCGAAGACCTTGAGGCCGCGATTTTGCGCCCAGCGAATTTGCTCGATCGCCTCATGGGCCGAGACGTGAACGATAAGCACCGGCACGTCGAGGATTTCCGCCAGGGTAATGGCCCGGTGTGTCGCCTCGCGCTCGGCCGGAGCGGCGTGGGCGACCGCGTGATACTTGGGCGCCGAATGGCCGGCGGCGAGCAGGCTCGCGGTCAGCCACTCTATGACGTCATGGTTCTCCGCATGGATCATCACCATGGCGCCCTCGCGCCGCGCCGTCGCGAGCACCGTGAGCATCTGGCGGTCGTCAAGCTTGAGGGCGTCGTACGTCATGTAAACCTTGAACGAGGTGCAGCCATCGCGGATCAGGGCCGGCAGTTCCTGACCCATGACCTTATCGGTCGGGTCGGTAATAATCAGATGGAAAGCATAATCGACCACCGCCTCGCCGTCGGCCCGGGCATGATAGGCATCGACCGCCTGGCGAAGGGACTGGCCCTTGGCCTGGACGGCGAAGGGAATGATGGTGGTGGTGCCGCCGCAGGCCGCGGAAATACTGCCGGTGCGAAAACCGTCGGCGGTCTCGATCCCGGCCCCGCCGGTCTGAGCGATATGGCAATGACTATCGACGCCGCCGGGCAGCACCAGCTTGCCGGTGGCGTCGATAACCTCGGCGCCAGCGCCGTCGAGACTGTCGGCCAGGCGCGTCACCTTGCCGTCCTTGATGCCGACATCGCAGGGCACCACGTCGGATGCGGTGGCGACAGTGCCGCCCCTGATGACCAGATCAAATTCGCTCACGATTTTCTCTCCCCGAATATCAGATTTCGTCGAATGCCGAGCGGTAGGCGAACAGGGCCGGCGCGCCGCCAGTATGCACGAAGACCACCGTGTCGGTCGGTTTGAATTCACCCCGTTTTACCAGATCGATGAGCCCGGCCATGGCCTTACCCGAGTACACCGGATCGAGTATCAGGCCCTCGAGGCGGGCGACCAGAGTCACCGCCTCGACCATGGAATCGGTCGGTTTGCCATAGGCCTCGCCGGCATAGTCCGGATTGATCTCGACCACACCGTCGGGCAGTCCGCCGGCAACGCCGAGCAGATCGAGCGTGCCTTTGGCGACCCGGTGTACATTGGCGTCGACCGCCTCGGGCTCGGCGTCGATCTCGATGCCGATGGTCCGGATGGCGCTGTTCATGGCCACCAGTCCGGCAACGAAGCCGCCCTGGGTGCCGCCGCTGCCGGTGGCCACGACCACCACATCGACGGTCATCGCCATGGCCTCGGCCTGTTGGATGATCTCCTGGGCGCAGCCGGCATAGCCGAGGCCGCCGACGGCATTGGAGCCGCCGCCGGGAATGACATAGGGTTTGCGCCCCTGAGCCCGCAGCTCGTCGGCCAGACACGCCATGCCCGGCCCGCGATCGGCCTCGCCGGGCACCGAATGAAAGCCGGCGCCGAGCAGGCGGTCGAGGAACAGATTGCCGGTTTCGCCGAACTGATCCTGGTCCCAGGGCCGCGCCACCTGCTGCACCAGCTCGCATTTGAGGCCCAGCTTGGCCGCCGCGGCGGCGGTCTGGCGCACGTGGTTAGACTGCACCCCGCCGGCGGTAATCACCGTATCGGCGCCCTCGGCCAGGGCCTCGGCCATGAGAAACTCGAGCTTGCGGGTCTTGTTGCCGCCCAGTGCCAAGCCGGTGCAATCGTCCCGTTTGACGTAGATACGTGGCCCGCCGAGGTGATCGCTCAGGCGTTCAAGCGGCTCCAGGGGGGTCGGTAGATGCGCCAGGGCGACACGAGGAAAACGGGACAGATCCATGACCTTTTACTCCTCAAGGCTTGATCTTGTAGCCGCGGGTCAACAGCCGGTGGCACAGGGCCCACAACGCACCGTCGACGACCAGCAGCACGACGACGCCGACCATGAGGTTGCTGTCCGCATGGCCGATGAAGCCATAGCGGAAACCGTCGATGGCATAGAAGAACGGATTGAACTGGCTGATGTTGTAGAACAGCTCGGGCAGGCGCTCGACCGAATAGAAGGTGCCGGACAGGAAGGTAAGCGGCATGATGACGAAGTTGGTCACCGCCGACATGTGGTCGAACTTTTCGGCCCACAATCCGCCGAGCAGGCCGAGCAGCGCCATCATCACGCAGGCCGCGATGGCGTGGAACAGGATGAAGCCGAAATGGATCGGCGTAATCAGGACGAACGGCTGCACGGCGATCACCAGCACGACGCCGGCGACCAACCCCCGGGTAGCACCACCGGCAATATAACCCAGGCATAATTCGGTGGCGCCCAAGGGCGTCATCAGCAGATCGATGATAGTGCCTTGAACCTTGGCCATCATGACGCTGGACGAGGTGTTGGCGAAGGCATTCTGCATCATCGCCATGATGATCAATCCGGGCGCCAGGAATTTGAGAAACGGAATTCCCGCCACCGAGCGGTCGGCGCCGCCGATGGCGAGATTGAAGACGGCGAGAAACAACAACGTCGTCATCATGGGTCCCAGCACGGTCTGGGCCCATATTTTGAAGAACCGCTTGACCTCGCGGGTGTACAGGGTCCAGGTGCCGTACCAGTTGAGCGAACCGGTGGACAGCCGTTGCGACAGTGTCTCGACGTGCGGAATGTTACTAATTTCCATTCGAAAACAATAGATTAAGATGATGGGGCGAGGGCATCGGCGTCG
>JAYGEF010000515.1:0-1955 GCA_046582535.1 Alphaproteobacteria bacterium | reverse complement strand
TGTGAGTAGCCTCGGATATAGCCTTCACGCTGCAGAACTTCGAGTATGCGGACCCGAAGTTTCGACGCCGGACTTACGACCAGCGGCATGCGCGCGCTTTGTCCGTTCCGAATGCGTGTCAGCATATCGCCGATGGGATCGGTCATCGACATAAGTGTGGTCTCCGTTACCAGCTCGACTTGACGACGCCGGGGATCATCCCCGCCGACGCGAGATCGCGAAACGCGATCCGAGACATATTGAACTTGCGGTAATAGCCGCGCGGCCGGCCGGTAATGCCGCAACGGTTACGCACGCGGACCGGCGCCGAGTTACGCGGCAGCTCCGCCAACTTGAGCCGCGCCGCGAATCGCTCTTCCGGGGGCATCGACTGATCGTTGGCAATTGCCTGCAAAGCGTTGCGTTTGGCGGCATACTTCGCCACCAGGCGCTTGCGCCGCTTGTTCTTTTCGATTGAGCTAATTTTCGCCATGGACGAATCCTCTATTTTAACCGTCTTCCAGGTGTAAATCGGTAAACGGCATGCGGAAGCCGGCAAGCAGCGCCCGTGCCTCATCGTCGGTCTTTGCCGTGGTGACGATGGCGATATCCAATCCCCGAATTTTATCCATCTTGTCGTAGTCGATTTCGGGAAACACCAGTTGTTCCGTGAGACCCAGCGCGAAATTGCCACGTCCGTCGAAGCTCTTGGGCGACACGCCGCGAAAATCCCGGACCCGCGGCAGCGCGATGGTCACCAACCGGTCGAGAAATTCGTACATGTAGGTTTGGCGCAAGGTGACCTTGCAACCGATCTGCATGCCCTCGCGCAGCTTGAATGTCGCGACCGAGCGCTTGGCCCGGATAACGATAGGCTTGCGCCCGGTAATTGCCGTCATGTCGGCCACGGCCGAGGCAATCACCTTGCTGTCGGCAACGGCTTCGCCGACACCCATGTTGACCACGATCTTATCAAGCTTGGGAACCTGCATGGGGTTCTTGTAGCCAAACTTCTTCTGCAGGTCCTCTCGGATGACCATGTCATAAATTTCACGTAAACGGGTCGCCATTATTTTTTCCTCCAGCCCGGGTCTAGACGTCGATAATTTCGCCGGAGCGCTTGGCGTAGCGCACCTTGCGACCGTTATCGAGGACCCGGATGCCGACCCTGGTCGGCTTATTGAGTTTGGGATCGAGCAGGGCAATGTTCGAGATGTGAAACGAGGCTTCCTTCTCGATAATGCCGCCGGCGCCGGTAGCAGAGGGGCGGGTGTGGCGCTTGATCATGTTGACGCCCTGGACCAGGACACGGCCCGCCTTGCGCTCAACCCTGAGAACGTCGCCTTTCTTGCCTTTGTCCCGGCCGGAAATCACCACGACGCTGTCGCCCTTCTTGATGCGGCACGCGTGACTGGCCCGCGAATTCGCAACCATCACAGCACCTCCGGGGCGAGCGAGATAATCTTCATAAACTTCTTGCCCCGCAGCTCACGGGTGACGGGTCCGAAAATGCGCGTGCCAATGGGCTCGTTCTGCGGCGAGATCAACACGGCGGCATTAGTGTCGAAGCGGATGGCGGTGCCGTCAACCCGGCGAATTTCCTTTTTCGTGCGCACGATAACCGCGCGATGCACGTCGCCCTTCTTGACCTTGCCGCGCGGAATCGCGTCCTTGACCGACACCACGATGATATCGCCCACGGACGCGGTCATGCGCTTCGAGCCGCCCAGCACCTTGATGCACTGCACCCGCCGCGCGCCGGAGTTGTCAGCGACTTCCAGGTTGGTTTGCATCTGAATCATAGTCTAAATCCTTCTCCCGTGAGGCAAATTGCCGTCACGCGGGCTCCGCAATTACTTCCCACGTCTTACGCTTCGATATGGGTCGGGTTTCTCGAATACTTACCTTGTCGCCCGGCGCGCACCCATTGTCTTCGTCATGGGCCGCATACTTCTTCGAACGACGGATGAATTTCT
>JAYGEF010000492.1:0-10406 GCA_046582535.1 Alphaproteobacteria bacterium | reverse complement strand
GCCGGCGTCACCCTTGAGGATCTCATCCTGCGCCACGCCCTGGACCTGCCCCTGGACAACCTGACGCGCGATAGTCAACCGGCCGGGGTGATGATGATCCCCACCCCCCGCACCGGTATCCTGCAATCGGTCGATGGAGTTGAGGCGGCGCGGGCGATACCGGGCATCAACGACGTCACCATCAGCATCCCCCTGGGCCAGCCGGTGACGCCGCCGCCCGAGGGCACCCGCTATCTCGGCTTCATCTTCGCCCACGGCGACACCCCCGACGCCGCCGAGGCTACCCTGAGGCAGGCCCATGATTGTCTCGATATTTCGATCGAGCCGACCTAGAAGACAATATCAAGTAAATTCTTCTTATATTGCCGAATCAGATCGGCGGTGCTATCTCTCAGCCATGACCGAGCAAAGCGCCGACACCATTCTCGATCTGCTCAAGATGCACGGACCTCAGACTGCCAAAGCATTGGGTGAACGCCTTGGCATGAGCGCCGAGGGCGCCCGCCAGCACCTGGCCAAGCTGCGGAATTCCGGCCTGGTGGTCCACGCCGACGCACGGGAGGAAGTCGGCCGGCCGAAACGCTACTGGCGTCTTAGCGAAACCGGTCACGGACGATTCCCCGACAGCCACGCCCAACTCACCCTTGATCTGCTGAACGCCATGTGCGGCGAATTCGGCGACGACGGCATCGACCGCCTGATCGGCGCCCGCGAGCGGCAAATGCTGTCCGCTTACGAAAGCCGCCTGGAGGGCAAGACCAGCCTAAAGGAGCGTATCAGCACCCTGGCCAAGGCACGCAGCGACGAAGGCTATATGGCGGAATGGGTCGACGATAACGGCAGCTTCCTGCTGATCGAAAACCACTGCCCGATCTGCGCCGCGGCCACGGAATGCCAGAAGTTCTGCCGCTCGGAACTGGAAATCTTCCAGCAGGTGCTGGGCCCCAACGCCACCGTCGAGCGCAGCGAGCACCTGCTCGCCGGCGCCCGCCGCTGCACCTATCGGATCACGCCGGTCACACCACCCTAGCTCGGCAATCGGGCCGGCATGCGCTCGCGCACCGCCCGGATGTGCTCGGGCCGGGTGCCGCAACAGCCGCCGACAATCTGCACGCCCTGGGCAACCCAGTTCTCGCAGGCGTCGGCGAGGTCCGCCGCCGAGACATTTTCTTCGTAGTGCCAGATCGGCATGGTGAATTCCTCGCCGGATTCCGGATAGGCCAGCAACGGGCCGCTCCAGTGCTCGCGCAGCACATCGAGGGCCCGGCCGGTGTCCTCGACCGTCGAATGCATGACCCCGGCGACGGAACCGCCGACCGCCATGACCTTGGGGATGACGTCAGCGAACATCTCCACATCGCCGCTGTGGGGGTACATGAGCACGGATCCGTCATCGCCGGTGCGGCAACTGAAGCCGACCCAGACCGGCAGGCCGGTGCTGACCGCGCCCTCGACCGCCGCTGCCGCGCGTTCGGAATGAAGCATCATCTCAAGCACGATGACATCGACACCGGCCTCGGCCATGACCTACGCCTGTTCGCGGTAGTTGGCCTTGGCCACGTCCATGTCAGGCCGCCTGCTGGCGTCGAGCCCGGCGGTGAAACAGGACAAGGCGCCGGCAATCCATACGGGCCGGTCGGCCACCGCGTCGCGGGCCTAAACGGCGAGTTCGACAGCGCGGCGGTTGAGGGCCACGGTGTCATCGCCCATGCCGGCCGACTCGAGTACACGGCGGCACGATGAAAAGGTGTTGGACGTGATGACGTCGGCGCCGGCGCGAATATAGTCCTCGTGCAGAGTGCGCAATATGTCAGGCCGGGTTTCGGTGGCGGCGGCGCACCACGCCATACCGTCCATGTCCGCGCCGCGAAGCTGGAGTTCGGTGTCGATGGCGACGTCGATGATAATGATGTCGCCAGCGTCGAGCCGTTGTTCCAGTGTGGTCATAATGTCGCCTCTCGCCTGCCATGGATTGCCGCCGGCCACTGTGGCCGGTTATACCAATGAGCAGTAATCAAAGCCCCCCAATTCCGAGGAACAAACATGGCGAGACTCGATCCCCAAGACGTGCGGCGCGTCACCAGCGTCGGCGCCGGGCCCATCGGCGGCGGGTGGACGGCCCATTTTCTGGCCCAGGGCTACGACGTCACCACCTATATCTACGACGACGCCGAGGAGGCCGCCCTGCGCCGCCTGCTCGATGTCGCCTGGGCCAGCCTCACGGAGATCGGCCTCGCCGACGGCGCTTCCCTGGACCGCCTGCGCGTGACCACGGACCTGGGCGATGCGGTCGCCGATGCGGAGTTCGTCCAGGAAAGCGTGCCCGAGAACATTCCCCTCAAGCAGGCGGTCTATGCCCAGCTTGGCGACCTGGTACCCGACGATGTGGTGATTTGCTCAAGCACTTCGGGCCTGTCCATGACCGACATCGCGGCCCATTGCGCGACGCCCGAGCGCACGGTGGTGGCCCATCCGTTCAATCCGCCCTACCTGCTGCCCCTGGTGGAAATCGTTGGCGGCGAAAAGACCGCGCCGGAGGCCATCGCCTGGGCCGCCGACTTTTATCGCCTCGGTGGCAAGGCGCCCCTGGTCATGAAAAAAGAGGTGCCAGGCTTCGTCGCCACCCGGCTCCAGGAGGCGGTGTGGCGCGAGGCCCTGCACATGGTCGCCAACGACGAGGCCACGGTCGAGCAGATCGACATGGCCATCGTCAACGGGCCCGGCCCGCGCTGGGCCTTCATGGGGCCCTGCATGACCTTCCATGTGGGCGGCGGTGAAGGCGGCATGGCCTACAACCTGGACCAGTTCGGCCCGGCGTTGAAATTGCCCTGGACCCGCCTGGAGGCACCGGAGCTGACCCAGGAGTTGCGCGACCGCATGATCGACGGCTGCGAGGCAATGGCCGGCGACCGCGACTTCGCCGCCCTCTCCAAGGAGCAGACGGCGAGTCTGGTCGCTATCGCCAAGGCCCTGAAAAACCTGAAAAATAAATCTTAGGAATCGAAACGCCGCCCCCGGCGACCGAGAACGGCGATTCGTACGATTACCGGACGGACCCGATTAGCTACCCGCCTGAACCTCGATCAGCAGGTTGTTGTACTTCTCGTCCAGGCCGGGCTCGACGGCCTCGAAAAAGATGCTGCCATTGAGCATGTCTTCGGGCTGGGCGAAGCCGAGCTCCTCGAGCCGCGCCACGGGCACCATGTCATAGGCCTTCGAGTTGGCGCTGCCGTAGCCGTAGTTGTCGATCAACCACGAACCCGATTCCGGCGATATCCACGAGTCGATCATGTCGTAGGCCGCCTGCTCGTTTTTGGTGTCCTTATGCATTACGAAGCCGGCCACCCAGGTAAAGATGCCTTCCTTGGGCACCGCCATGGCAACCGGCAGACCTTGCTTCTTGAGCTTGACCAGGGACTGGTTCCAGGCGTAGGCGGCGACAATTTCGCCGGCCGCGAGAGCCTGCTCAACCTAGGTCACGTCGGTCCAGTAGAAGCGCAGCAAATCGCGCTACTTGATGGCCATCTTCCTGACTTCGACCAGTTACTCGTCGGTCAGGGAGAAGATGTTGTCATACCCCAGCACCTTGGCGGCGACCTCGACCACGGCGCCGGCGGAATCGTAGAACGCCACGCGGTGGGCGTAGTCTTCATCGTAGAAAATACCCCACGACTCGCCGTCGCCCTGATACTTGGCGTCAACCAGATCGGTGCGATAGACGATCGAGCTGTTCCCGAATTCACTGGGAATGTAGTACTGGTCGCCGTCTATGTTGGCCATATTCATGTTCTTCAGGCTATCGAACACATGGGGCCAGTTGGCGATTCGCGACGGATCCATGGGTTTCAAAAACCCGCCGTCCTTCCAGCGGATCACGTTGTAGCTGCCGGGGTGCATCAGATCGGGGGCAAAGCCGGCGCGGATCTTCTGAAACGACTCCTCCTCCGACGCGATGTAGCTGAATTCAGGCAGGCCGCCGTACTTTTTGGCGTACTGGGCGAACAGAGGCTCGGCGTCGTAGCCGGCCCAGGTGTGATAGTGAATATCGCGGTCGCCCCGCGCCGTGCGGCCGGCCAGTGGCATCATGGCGATGCCAACCCCGACCGACGCGAAGGCCTTGGTTACCTCCCTTTGGAATTATTGTTGTCGAGTTGGCGAATTCCCCCCTTTGCAACCCGCTTAATCCGCCACGGACACGGATGATACCGCCTATTGAAATGCGGGTAAAACTTCGTCAACGAACAGCTCGAGCGACCTTTTCTGCTCCGCCATGGGTAGTCCGTAACTGGCGTTGTAGCAGAAATAGTCAACGCCGAGCGCTTCGTAGGGCTTGAGTTTGGCGATGGCGTCGTCCGGTGTGCCGAAGATGAGATTCGCGAGGATGTTCTCCTCGGTGTAATCGGCCTGGTTGTTCAATTGCGACGGATCGGGCGTCTGGGGGAAGCCGTTGAGCACCGGCGCCAGTTCGCGGAACAGGTTCTCGAACATGCCGCCCTGGGCAATTACCGCTTCAACGAAGGGACCGCTGTCGCCAGGCTTCTCATAGACCCCGGTGTGGCGCATGGTCATGAAGCGGGTGCGCTTGGCGCCGGGATTATCGGCCAGGGCGGTCTCGAAGCGGCCCATGTAGTCCTCGACCTCGGCGAACGGCCGGGTCAACGCCCAAGTCATGATGTCGCAACCGTTCTTGATCGCCCAATCGAAGGTACCGGGATCGCGCGCCGCCACCCAGACCGGCGGATAGGGATCCTGGATCGGCTTGGGACACGCCGTGGCTGACGGGAACGACCAGTATTCGCCATCGTGCGCCACATCGCCTTTCCACAGGTCTTTGAGCAGCGGCAGCATCTCCTTCATCATGGGCACGCCGATGTTCTGCTGCATGCCTTCGGCCATGCGGTCGAACTCGCGCTGGTAGGCGCCCTTGCCGATGCCGAACTCGAAGCGCCCGCCGGACAACAGATCGATCATGCCGACCTCGCCGGCGAGCTTTATGGGGTGCCAATAGGGCGCCACGACAACCGCGGTGCCGAGGCGGATGCGCGAAGTATGGGCCGCCAAATGAGCAAGCAACTGAAACGGTCCCGGCGCGATGGTCATTTCGATGGCGTGATGCTCGGCCGCCCAGACGATATCGAAACCGCCCTTGTCGGCGATCTGCACCATTTCCGTCACATGGCGCATGACGTCGCGCATATCGGTCGCGTCAGTCATCCGCTCGGGATTTATCACAAGATTGAATCGCATGGCATACCTCGTCTATTCGCCCAGCCAATATCGGCCTCGGGTCGGTTGGCTCCCGTTATTGACGGAATCACGGCGTTCGTGAACTTGCAAAAAAGTTGGGTTCGCGTAACATTTACTTCATGGCAAACCTCGGCGCCAAGCTTCCCCCAATGAACAGCCTCGTGGCCTTCGAGGCAGCGGCGCGACGACTCAACTTTACCCACGCCGCCCACGAGCTCGGGGTCAGCCGCGAAGCCATCAGCCGCCACATTCGCAACCTGGAAAGTCATCTCGGGGCGAAGCTGTTCCGCCGCCTCCACCGCACCCTGGAATTGACCGAGGCCGGCCGTGAATTCGAACCCACCGTCCGCCACAGCCTGGAGGCGGTGGCCCGGGCCAGTGAAACCCTGCGCCGGGCCGGCCAACCGGCGCGCGTCACGGTCGCCACCACTATCGCCATTGCCTCGTTCTGGCTCACGCCCCGGCTATCGCGGTTCCGCGCCCGCAGCCCGGACAGTGAAATCCGCATGACCGTCTCCGACCGCCCGGTGGACATGGTGGCCGACGGCATCGATTTGGGCCTGCGCTACGGCGACGGCGACTGGCCCGGCCTCGACGCCACCCGGCTGTTCGACACGGATACCTTCCCGGTCTGCGCGCCGGGATACTTAGATGCCGCCCCGCCGCTGGCGGCCGCCCCGGACCTGCGCCGCCACACCCTGCTGAACCTCGACGGCGACGCTCATTCGTCCGAGGACTGGGCCTGGTGGCTGGCCGGCAACGACCTTGCCATGCCACCGCCGGGGCACATGCTCGGCTTCGATAATTACGCCAATGTCATCCAGGCGGCGGTCGATGGCCAGGGGGTGGCGCTCGGCTTCGGGCACATCGTCGACGGGCTGCTGTCCAGCGGCAGCTTGATCAGGCCTCTCGACCACGCCCTCAGTAAGGGCTATTCGGTTTATCTGGTGGTGCCCACGGGTACGACCCTCAGCGCCAGCAGCCGTGACTTCTTTGACTGGGTCATTGCCGAAGCCGCCGCACAAACAAACTAGGGGAAAATACCATGTCGCAATATCTCAAGGATCAGGTCGACTGGCCGCAACCGTTTCCGCCCGAGGAATACGCCGAGCGCCGGGCCAAGACCCGTGCCGCCATGGCCGCCGCCGGAATCGACGCCCTCTACGTGACCGTGCCGGCGGACACCACCTGGCTCACCGGCTACGACATGATCTGGTACCACATGCGCAGCCTGACCGGCCTGTTGCTCGAAGCCGACAAAGACGACCACGGGCTGTATTTTGATGTTCCCGGCCACACCACCATCGTCATGACCACCCCTGAAATCGAAGACGTGGCGTGGTTCGCCCGGGGCCCGGTAGAAGACGCCATCGAGTTCGCCGCCGATACGGTCATCGGCCGTGGCCTGGGCGCCGGCAAGACCGTCGCCACCCAACGCTTTACCTACGGCACCCATGCGGACACCACCGACGGGCTCAGCGCCGCCATCGCCAAGGGCGGCGCCACGGTGGTCGATGCCTCGTTCCTGGTCGAAGGCGCGCGCCTGGTCAAATCACCGCGCGAAGTGGCGGTGGTGCGTGAAGCCTCGGCCATGGCCGACGCCGCCATGGCGGCGGCCCGCGATGCCCTGCGCCCCGGCATCATGGAGACCGAGATCGAGGGCATCATCATGGGCGACCTCATGAAGCGCGGCTGCGGCTACCCCGGCATTCGCTGCATGATCGGCTCGGGGCCGCGCGCCGGCACCCACCACAGCCCGGCCCAGCACCGCAAGGTCCGGCAGGGCGAGCTGGTGTTCATCGACTTCTGCTCATCCCTGCACCGCTATCACGTCAACCTCAACCGCACCTTCGCCGTGGGCCGGCCGGACCAGCGCTGGATCGACCTCATGAACACCTCGGCGGGCTGCATCGACGCTATCATCGACGGCATCAAACCCGGCGATTCCATGTTCAAGGTCCACGCCCTGTCCGACGACTACACGGACTCAAACGGCCTGCGCGACATCATGTGGTACAATGGCGGCTACACCGTGGGCGTCGCCGTGCCGCCCGACTGGGTCGGCAACCACAAGACCCACCCGACCCCGGACACCCCCGACGACCGGCCGCTTGAGACCGGCATGGTGTTCAACCTGGAAAACCAGTTCGACGTCTGGGAAGACTGGCCCGGCGGCTCCGGCGCCGCCTATATCGAGACTTTCCTGATGACAGAGAGTGGGCTCGAGGTGTTGTCGAAACTACCGCGCAATTTGGTGGTGGCCTAACCCGTCTCGACCTCCCGGTACAGATACTCACTCTGGTCGGCGATCATCTTGTCGTGGAAGGCCACCGCCTCGGGCGCGAAGTCGGCGGTTGGGCGCGGCGGGGTGGTGAAGTGGCCGTAGCGGTCTTCGCCGCGCACCAGCGTAGCGTAGTCGCGGCTGGCGCCGATCTGCTTCATGTGCGGCGCGATGTAGCGGATCACCAGGCCGATGCGCCGATCATTCGACCGGTTGGGCTGGGAACTGTGGAAGGTATGGCCGTGATGGAGCGACATCTGGCCCGGCGCAAGGACCAGGTCGACGGCTTGTGATTCATCGGGCTGGACGGTCAGCTCCTGACCGCGCGACAAAATATTAGCATCCGCATGAGTGTCGGTGTGGGCCACGATGTCCTGTTTGTGGGAGCCGGGAATCATACGCATGCAGCCGCTTTCAATGGTCGATGGCGACAGGGCGATCCAGGCGGTGACCTCGTCGAGCTGATCGAGGCCCCAATAGGTCAGGTCCTGATGCCAGCCCACGTAGTCGTCGGTGCGGGCATCCTTGTTGAAGAACTGACAACCCCAGACCAGCAGGTCGGGCCCGATGATCGGTTCGACCGCGTCGAGGATGGCCGGGTTGCGGATGGCGTCATGAACCGCCGGCACCACCACGCTGGCGAAGCCCCGAAGATAGTCGGCCACCGCCAGGCGCCCGCCGTGGGCCGTCTCGATGACTTCGATTTCCCGGCGCAGCGCCAGAGCCTCTTCGCCCGACATGACGTCGACGGGGAAAACCACCCCATCGCGCTCATAGGCCGTTCGTTGATCCGCGTTCAATGCCATGATCATTCCCGCCACTGTGTATCGACAGGGAGCATGATCCATGGCAGAAAATTCTTCAAATGATAAATTCGCGGGGCCCGACCATGGCAGCGACCGACACCATCCTCGACAACAGCATCGTCGATCGAATGATCGAGCTGCGCCGGGCGATCCATCAGAACCCGGAATTGTCCCATGATGAGAACGCCACCTCGGCGCTGGTCCGCCAGGAATTGGAGGCCGCCGGCATCGGCCCTATCGTCGAGGTCGCCGGCACCGGCCTGATTGTCGATATCCCCGGCAGCGGTGATGGCCCGACCCTGGCGATCCGCGCCGACCTGGACGCCCTGCCCATGACGGAACAGACCGGCCTGCCCTTCGCCTCGACAAATGACGGCGTAATGCATGCCTGCGGCCACGATTCCCATACCGCCATGGTGCTCGCCACGGCGCTGACTCTAAAGAACACGCCGGACAGCTTCGCCGGCACCGCTCGCATCATTTTTCAGCCGGCCGAGGAAGCCGAGCCCCTGGGCGGCCGGGTGGTGATCGCCGAAGGTCACCTGGACGGTGTTGACGGGGTCATCGGCATCCACGTGGACCCGCTGCTGGAAACCGGGTGCATCGGCGTCCGCGCGGGCGCGTTCTCGGCCTCGTCGGACGAGCTCAACATCATCGTGCGGGGCACTTCGGCCCATGGCGCCAAGCCCCATGAAGGGGTCGACGGCATTGTCGTGGCCGCCGCCCTGGTCGGCCAGTTGCAAAGCATCGTGTCGCGCAGCCGCGACCCGTTCGAGCTCCTTGTGGTCACCCTGGGCACCATCGAGGGCGGCACCATCCGCAACATCCTGGCCGATGAGGTTCGCCTGACCGGCACCATCCGCACCATGAACGAAGACGTTCGCGCCATGGCTCATGAACGTATTCAAGCCATCGCCGACGGCCTGGCCAAGGCCTACGGCGCCACCATCGAAATCGAAATCAACCAGGGCGAGCCGGTGTTGATGAACGACGCGGCCATGGTCGAGCTGATCAATGACGCCGCCGCCGATGTCGCCGGGCCCGACTGCGCCTTTGCCGCCGCGCCGTCGTCGGGGAGCGACGACTTCGCGTTCTACGGCCAGATCCGCCCCAGCGTCTATTTCCGCCTCGGCGTCGGCAACCCGGCCAAGGGCTGCGACCATACCCTACACCACCCGAAATTCGCCATCGACGAGGACGCCATGTCCCTGGGAGCCGCCGTGCTGGTGCGCGCCGCCCGGCGCTTCCTGACAAACGCCCGGGCTACCTGACAAACAATTGAAAGACCGCCCCATGACCCTGCCCCATATTCACTTCGACCGCGCCGAGTTCGCCGACCGCCAGACCCGCGCTCGTGAAGCCATCGCCGCCGCCGGGATCGACGGCCTGCTGATTTTCAAAATCGAAGATATGTACTGGCTGACCGGCTACGATTCCCTTGGTTTCGTCATCTTCGACAACATGTTTATCGGCGTCGACGGCGCGTTGACCCACGTCTCCCGCTCGGCCGATCTCGCCAACATCAAATACTCGTCGATCTGCGACGACGTGCGGGTGACACCCGACGACGCCGATATCCCACGCTCAAAGGCGGTCAAGGACATGCTGGAGAGCCACGGCATGGCGGGCAAGCGCATCGGCATCCAGCTCGACACCATGGGACTGACGCCGCGTCTTTATAATGAAATGCGGGCGGCCCTGTACGGCTGGTGCCAATTGACCGACGCCCCCGACATGATCCGCGAACTGCGCCTGGTGAAAAGCCCCCGGGAGCTGGATTACCTGCGCAAGGCCGGCGCCATCATGGATCAAGTCACCGACGTCGCCATCAACGCCACCCGACCGGGCGCTTTTGAGGGCGACATCTACGGCGCCATATACAACACCTTGTTCAAGCTTGGCGCCGACCTGCCGGCATCGGCGCCGCCGCTCGGCGCCGGCGATGCCGCACTCAACGTGCGCTACACCACCGGGCGTCACAATGTGGCCACCAACGACCAGATCACCTATGTGCTGGCTGTCGCCTATCGCCACTACCACACCGCCATCATGTATGTGGTGCTGACCGGCCC
>JAYGEF010000442.1:0-9642 GCA_046582535.1 Alphaproteobacteria bacterium | reverse complement strand
GCGCCCTGGGTCTGGGGCCGCTGGCTCGGCCGCGCCGGCGGGTCGCGCCGGGTAAAGGGTCGGGCGGTGTAGGATTCGAGGGCGTGGCTCAGCACGTCGAAGCCGCTGGCCGCGATGACGTTGCGCGGCAGGGTCCGGGTGGTCTCCGGGTCGACGATTCCCCGGGTCGGGCGCAGGTGGCGCGAGACGATGCCGGTCTTGGCCTTCATTTCGAGCAGGTCGAAGATCGCGATGCCGGTGCATTCGCTGCCGGTGCCGCAGGTCGTCGGGCAGGCGATGTGGGGTTTTACCGGTCCCGGAACGGCGACGCCGCCGCCGATCGGCGCGTTGACGTAGGTCAGGAAGTCGGCCGGGTAGGTGGCGTAGAGAGTGGCCGCCTTGGCGGTATCGATGACCGAGCTGCCGCCGACCGACACGTAGCCGTCGAAATTGCCCGCGCCGGCGAACTTGGACGCCGCGCGAAACGACTCATCGGTCGGCTCGACCCGCGCCTCGTCGTAAAGCGCCACGTCCACGCCCGCCGCCTTGAGGGAGTCGCGGACGATGGCCAGGTGCGCCAGGGCGCCGACCGCTTTGTCAGTGAACAGCGCCACGCGGGTCATGCCCGCCTCGCGGGCGTAATCACCGACCTCGCGAAGACTGCCCGGCCCATAGGTGATCGCCGCCACATCGATAGAGAAGGCGGTGTCGCCGGTGCCGTGCGGCGCGTAATAGTGACAGCAGCTCATGGTTGGCCAACCAAGTGAAGGCTCAAAAATCCGCAGATGGCGTCGAACTCGGCGCGCGCCGCCGCGCCGGTGAAGCGCGCCCGCATGAAGCCGTGGATCATGCCCCGGGCCTCGCGGTAGGTCACCCAGTTACCGGCCCCGGCCAGCTTGCCGGCATAGACCCGACCGTCGTCGCGGATCGGGTCGATCTCGGCGCTGTGGACCCAGGCCGGCGGCAGGCCGGAATGGTCCGTCGCCATGACCGGGCGGGCGTAGGGGTCGTCGGTATGGCGGTCATCGGGCAGGTAGAGGTCGCGGTACTTCTTGGTGCCCTCGGTGGTCAGCCCCGGCGACTCCGCGTGCTCCACATAGGACGGGCACGACTGGTCGAGCCCGGTGCCGGGATAGATCAACGCCTGGGCGGCAATTTTGGGTCCGCCCCGGTCGCGGGCGGCGAGGCAGGCGGCGGCCGCCAGGTTGCCGCCGGCGCTGTCACCGGCAATGGCGATGCGCGCGGCGTCGATGCCGAACTGGTCCCCATGGCCGGCGACATACTCGAGCACGCCGTAGATGTCGTTGAAGGCCGCCGGGTAGGGATGCTCGGGGGTCTTGCGGTAATTGGCGCTGACCACCACGGCGCCGGTGCCCTGGGCGTAGCCCCGGGCGATGGAGTCGGAGCTGTCCAGGTCGCCAACCAGGAAGCCGCCGCCGTGAACATAGATGACACAGGGCCGCGGCCCATCGGCGCCGGCCGGGCGATAGACCCGCACATCGACCTGATTGTCGGCGGTGGGGACGACATCGTCGTGAACCGCCATGTCTTCGGGGTGGGGCCGATTAAAGGCCTGGGAATAGATCGTCCAGCCGCGCCGCGCGGCGGCCGGGTTGTCGTCGGAGCTCTCCTCACCGGCCGCCTTGCCGGCGTCGATCAGAACCTGCATGTCCGGGTGAATGGTCGTCATGGTCATCTCTCCTCCTGGGTCCACTCGCCAGGGCGATCATGCAACCGGGCTGGCGGCGACGCAAGACGGACCACTAGCGCCCGAACTTTCCACCATGGTAGACCATGGTCATGGATGACATATTCAAGGACGACCGGCGCAAGTGGATCGAGGGCGGCACGCATTTCCGGATCAGCGGCGAGGGGCCGCCTCTGATCCTGATTCACGGCGTCGGTCTCGATCTCACCCTATGGTCCCACTTCACCGCCGTGTTCGAATCCCGGTTCACGGTTATTCGCTACGACATGCTGGGCCATGGCCTCAGCGCTAAACCGCCGGGCCGCCGCCGGTTGGACGACTTTACCGACCAGCTCCACCGGCTCCATGACTATCTGGACGTGGGCCCGGCCGTGGTCGCCGGGTTCTCCATGGGCGGCCTCATCGCCCGTGGCTACGTGGCCCGCCACCCCGACAGGGTCGAACGGCTGGTGCTCATGAATACGGTATTCGAGCGCGACGCGGCCCAGCGGGCGGCGATCCAGAGCCGGGTTGAAATGGTCATTCGCGACGGCAATGCTTCAACCATCGATATGGCCATGGCGCGCTGGTTCTCACCCGAGTTCCTGGCCGACAATCCCGATCTCGAAGCGGCGCTGCGCCGGCGCCTGGAAAGCAACGATGCCCATGGCTACCTCGAAGCCTACCGCATGTATGCGGATGCTGACGGCACGTTGTCCGGTGATCTCGAACAGGTCACCTGTCCGACCCTGGTGGTTACCGGGTCCGACGATGTGGGCTCGACCCCGGCCATGGCCGGGGCCATGGCCAAGCGCGTCCGGGACGGCCGCTGGCTGGTCTTCCCGGGCCACCGCCACATGGGCCTGGTCGAGGACCCGGACCCGGTCATCAAAGCCCTGCTAGACTTCCTTTAATCGAGTCATACCATCGGTCAAAAAGCATGATCGATAGGCGTTCAAGAGCCCATTTTTTGTGTTCACACAGACTGGGGCTCCCGCCGAACGGTCGGCGGCGCGCGGTTGCGCTTGCCAGTAGACATTATGAGTAAATCATAATGTCTACTGGTATAAGCTACGGCGAAACACAGATGGGGCAAGGCCATGAGCGATCTGAAAACCTACCAATTTTATATCGACGGCGAATGGTGCGACGCCGAGGGCGGCAAGACTTTTGAGTCCATCGACCCTTCGACGGGTAAGGTCTGGGCCCTGATGCCCGAGGCCAGCGAGGCCGACGTCAACCGCGCCGTCGAGGCCGCCGAGCGTGCCATGTGGTCGGAACCGTGGTCCACCATGCTGCCGCCCCAGCGCGCCGCCCTGCTGCGCAAGCTGGCCGACCTGATGGCCGAGAACGCCCGCCATCTCGGCGAGGTCGAGACCCGCGATACCGGCAAGATCATCCGCGAGACCGCCGGCCAGGCCGCCTATATCGCCGAGTACTACCGCTATTTCGCCGGCCTCTGCGACAAGATCGAGGGCTCGACCCTGCCCCTCGACAAGCCCGACATGATCGCCATGACTGTGCGCGAGCCACTTGGTGTGGTCGCCGCTATCGTGCCGTGGAATTCGCAACAGTTCCTCATCGCCAACAAGCTGGGCCCGGCTATCGCGGCGGGCAATACGGTGGTGCTTAAGGCCTCCGAGGACGGCCCAGCGCCGATTTTCGAGTTCGCCAAGCTGGTCGAGGAGGCCGGCTTCCCGCCCGGTGTGGTCAACGTCATCACCGGCTTCGGTGAGCCCTGCGGCCGAGCCCTGACAAGTCATCCCAAGGTCGCCCGGGTGGCCTTCACCGGCGGCCCCGACACCGCCCGCCACGTGATCCGCAATACCGCCGAGAACTTCGCCGTGACCTCCCTTGAGCTCGGCGGCAAATCACCGTTCATCGTCTTCGAGGACGCCGATATCGAATCCGCCACCAACGGCGTGGTGGCCGGCATTTTCGGCGCTTCGGGGCAGTCCTGCGTCGCCGGCTCGCGGTTGTTCCTCCAGGATTCGATCCACGATCAGGTGATCGAGAATATCGTCGACAAGGCGTCCCATATCCGTATCGGCGATCCCCAGGATAGCGATACCGAGTTCGGACCGTTGTGCACCATGGCCCAGATCGAGAAGATCGAGACCAACGTCGCCGCCACCCTCAAGGCCGGCGGTATCCTGCGCCACGGCGGCAATCGGCCCCAGGGCTTCGACGCCGGCTATTATTACGCGCCGACGGTGATTGAATGCCCTAGCCCCGAGCTCGCCGCGGTCGAGGAGGAGATGTTCGGTCCGGTGCTCAGCGTGCTGCGTTTTACCGACGAGGATGAGGTCATCGCCAAGGCCAACTACACCCGTTACGGCCTTGCCGGCGGCATCTTCACCCGCGATATCGGCCGCGCGCTCAGGGTCGCCAAGCGCCTGCGCAACGGCATCACCTGGATCAACACCTATCGGGTGGTATCACCGGTGGCGCCGTTCGGCGGCTTCAAGATGAGCGGCCACGGGCGCGAGAGCGGCCTGGACAGCGTCCACGACTACACCCGGACCAAAACCATCTGGATCAACACCTCGGACGCGCCCATGGCCGATCCCTTTGTAATGCGGTAGAATCCGGGTCCGTTAATCGAATTGGCATAAGGAGCGCCCTGACAGTGACCCGCGAAAGCCGTCGCCGCATTGGTGTATTGTGCAGCACCGTCGTCTTCGCCGGTGCTTTGAGCGCCTGCCTGGCCACATCGAGCCATTGGGAAAAGCCGGGCGTGACCGCGGAGGTCATCGACTACGACACCAATGAGTGCGAGTTCTACGCCCAGGCGGTGAGCATGGCTCAAAGCGCCCAGTCGAACGAGACCTATGTCACGGTCAATTCCCAGGGACAGATCGTTTCGACCCAGATGCCGGGGGCCGATTCACTTCGCTTTATGCTCCAAAGCGAAGCGTTCGACCGCGCATGAAAAGCCGGGGTTACCGCTCGGTCTCCAACTAGAGGTGGTCCGACGTCACGCCGGCGCGCCGCCCAGCTTCCTGGTCAGGTCGCTGGTGAACACGCTGTTCATGGCCACATCCATGGTCGGGTTGCGTTTCAGCAGTTTTTGTAGCTCTTCCTTGGGCCAGATAAGCAGCCGGGTTTCCCGGGCGGCCCGCACCGTAGCGCTGGCGGCGCCACCCTGGATGAACGACATTTCGCCGACCAGGGTGCCGTCGCGCGAGCGGGCGACTTCGGCGCCGTTCTTCTCGATAATCACTTCGCCGTTGTAGATCAGCGTCAGGTCGGTGACGTCTTCGCCTTCGGTGGCCAGCACGTCGCCTTCGCCGGCGGCCCGCCATTCGCCGAGGCGCAACAGTTTCATGAATTCGACCGGCGCGAAATTGCGGAACAGTGTCTCGTGGAGCTCGCGCTCCTCGTCGCTGAATCGTACCCGTTTGGTCTCGTACATAAGGTGAGCGATGCGGAATGCGTTGATGGCCATGAACACGCAAAGCCAGAAGATCACCAGCTACAACGGCCCGACCGGCAACAGATAGTTATAGAGGATTCCCACCGCACCGGCGCAGATCGACAACGCGCGCAGTACCAGCATGTCCCTGACGTAAAACGAGACCGCGGTGAGGGCGAACGAGGCGTGCCCGAAGAACGCCCACAGGGTGAGTTCCATAACGTACTCTCCATTCCCACGAAGTGGCGCGAGTGTACGGCAAATTAGTCCCAGCACCACGGCTCCCTGATATAAGTTGGTGACCACACATCAACGCTCGATCCCGGATGGAAATCATGAAAGACCTCAGCGCCCTCTATCAATCTCTTGGCCTTGACGCCGACGCTCTCGGTGGCGGTGACCACGCCGTTATCACGCCTATCGATGGCGCCGAGATTGCCCGCCCGTCTCCCGATGGTCCCGCCGAGGTGGCCGCCAAAATTAGCTGTGCCGAGGTCGCCTTCGAGGCCTGGCGGCGCACCCCGGCGCCGGTGCGTGGTGAATTGATCCGCTTGTTCGCCGAGGAACTGCGCGCCCACAAGGACGACCTCGGCGCCCTGGTTACCGTGGAGTGCGGCAAGATCCTCGAGGAGGGCAAGGGCGAGGTCCAGGAGATGATCGATATCTGCGACTTCGCCGTCGGCTTGTCGCGCCAGCTCTATGGCCTGACCATCGCCTCCGAGCGACCCGGCCACAAGATGATGGAGACCTGGCATCCCATCGGCCCGATCGGGGTGATTACCGCCTTCAACTTCCCGGTCGCGCCGTGGGCCTGGAACTTCGCCCTGGCCTTGGTTTGCGGCAACCCCATGGTGTGGAAGCCGTCGGAGCTGACGCCGCTGACCGCGCTCGCCTGCAAGGCCGTGTTCGACAAGGCCGTGGCCCGGTTCGGCGCGGCGCCGGACAAACTGCTGCAGGTGGTGATCGGCGGTAAGGAAGCCGGCGAGGCCCTGGTCGATGATCCCCGGGTGCCGCTCATCAGCGCCACCGGAAGCTGCGCCATGGGCCGTGTGGTCGGTGCTCGCGTCGCCCAGCGCCTGGGCCGCTCGCTGCTCGAACTCGGCGGCAACAACGGCATGATCGTGGCGCCGTCAGCGGATCTCGAACTGGCCAAGCGCGCCATCCTGTTCGCCGCCGTCGGCACCGCCGGCCAGCGCTGCACGTCCCTGCGCCGCCTGATTGTCCACGAGGACATCTACGACGCGCTGATGCCGGGACTGATTGCGGCTTACGCCTCGGTCACCGTCGGTGATCCGCTCGACGGCGGCACCCTGATCGGCCCGTTGATCCACCAGGCCGCCTTCGACAAGATGCAATCGACCCTCGAGGCTGTGGCCGGCGATGGCGGCACGGTCCACGGCGGCGCCCGGGTCATGGCCGACGAGCACCCGGACGCCTACTACGTCACCCCGGCGGTGGTCGAGATGCCGGGCCAGACCGGCATCGTCCGCGAAGAAACCTTCGCGCCGATCCTCTACGCCATGAAATACCGCGAGCTCGACGACGCCATCGCCATGCACAACGACGTGCCCCAGGGGTTGTCATCCTGCATCTTCACCACGGACCTGCGCGAGGCCGAGACTTTTACGTCGGCTATCGGCTCGGACTGCGGCATCGCCAACGTCAACATCGGGCCGTCCGGGGCTGAGATTGGCGGCGCTTTCGGCGGCGAGAAGGACACTGGCGGCGGCCGCGAATCCGGCTCCGACGCCTGGAAGGCCTACATGCGCCGGGCCACCAACACGATCAACTATTCCAACGAACTGCCGCTCGCCCAGGGCATCAAGTTCGGCGACGATTGAGGACTGCCGCCGCTCAATCCTCGCGCAGGGAGCGGTCGATGCTGCGGCTGATCGGGGCAAGCAGGTAGTCGAGCACCGTGCGCGCGCCGGTGACGATCATGACCTCGGCCTGCATGCCGGGATACAGCGAGATGCCGGTGCCGAGGGTGGCCGGATCCTTGTCGAGCTTGATGCGCGCCAGGTAATAGGCCTGGCCGGTGCGCTCGTCGGTGATGGCGTCGGCCGACACCGACAGCACCCGGCCGTCCATGGGCACGGCGCTGCGCTGGTTGAAGGCGGTCAGGCGGACCCGCGCCGGCAGGCCCCAGTGGACCACATCGATATCCCGGGGGTCGACCCGCGCCTCGATAATCAGCGCGTCGTCGCTCGGCACGATATCGAGCAGCGGCGCCCCCGGCGCGATGACGCCGCCGGGGGTGTGGACCTGGAGGTTGACCACGGTGCCGTCCTGAATGGCCAGGATGGCGGTGCGGCGCAGGATGTCCTCGGCCGCGTGGATACGCTCGGCGAGGTCGAACAACTCGTTCTGGGCGGCGCGCAATTGCTCGACCACCTCGTTGATGCGGGCGGTGTCCAACTCGGAAATGCGCAGCCGGGCTTCGCCGATGTTCTGTTTGACCCGGGCGACCTGCGCCATGTTGCCGCTGCGGCTGCCGACGATTTCGGCCTCACGTCGCTGCAGGGCGAGCAGCCTGGGTTTGCGCTCGAGGCCCTTCTCAAGCAGCACCAGCACGGCGTTGGTTTCCTCGGCGATGAGCAGCAGTTGGACGTCCTCGGCGGCGACCTGACCCTCAAGGCCGATGATTTCCTCGTCGAACTGGGCAATGCGCTGGCCCAGGACGGCGACCTAGCTGGCCAGGGTCTCTCGCCGGGCCTCGAAAATACTGGTCTCGCCGTCGATAACCGCCGCCACTTTCGGATCGTCACGATCCGTCAGCAGCCAGTCCGGGAACGGGATCTCATCTTGGCCGTCGCGCTCGGCAATGAGGCGGGCCTCGAGGGCGGCGGCGGCGCGGCGGCGGCCGCGCATCAGATCCAGGGTGGCGCGGGGCTGGGTATCGTCGAGGCGGAACAGCACCTGGCCGGCGCTCACCTCGTCGCCGTCACGGACCAGAATTTCGCCGATGATGCCGCCTTCGAGGTGCTGCAAGGTCTTGCGGTTGCTCGTGACAATGACCACGCCGGGAGCGATGGCGGCGCTTTCCAGGGTCGCCACCGTGGCCCAGCCGCCGAGGCCGCCGAAAAACGCGGCAATGACCACCAGGCCAACGGTTACGGTCCAGCCATTGCCGAGGCCTCCCGATTCCTCGGCGATGCCCGGTCCCAGGCGCGAGGCGGTGGGTTGTGGTGAGGCCATGGTTGCTAGCCCTCGACCGGCGTGGCGTCGAGAGTGGTCGGGGCCGCCGCCGCCGGGCCGGCCAATTTGGCCAGCACCTCGTCACGGGCGCCGAACATCTGAATGCCGCCGTTGCGCAGTACCAGGATTTTGTCGACGTTGCTCAGCACGCTGGGCCGGTGGGCAATGATAATCATGGTGGCGCCCAGGGCTTTGAGCCTGGTCACGGCCGCCAGCAGCGCCACTTCGCCTTCGTGGTCGAGGTTGGCGTTGGGCTCGTCGAGGACAATGAATTTGGGATTGCCGAACACCGCCCGGGCGAGGCCGATCCGCTGGCGCTGGCCGCCCGACAGCACGGCGCCGCCTTCACCGATTTCGGTCTCGTAGCCGGCAGGCAAGTTGAGAATGATTTCATGGACGCCGGCCAGTTGGGCCGCCGCCACCACCGCTTCCGGGTCGCCATCGCCCATGCGCGCGATGTTTTCGCGTACGGTGCCGGCGAACAGTTCGACATCCTGGGGCAGATAACCGATGTACTGGCCGAGATCGACCGGGTCCCATTGGGCGACATCGGCGGTGTCGAGGCTAATATGCCCGGCGCTGGGCCGCAGGTTGCCGACCGCAAGCCGGGCCAGGGTGGTCTTGCCCACCGCCGTCGGCCCGATCAGACCCACGGACTCGCCGGGCTCAAGGCGAAAATCCAGGCTGCGGAGCACTGGCTCGGTGGCGCCCGGGTAGAGGTAGCTCATTCCTTCGACCGAAAGCTGGCCGACCGGTGCCGGCAAGGCCATGACCTCGGCCCGTGGCGCCAGGCTGTCGAGCTGGCGTTTGATGCGGGTATAGGCGTCGCGCGCCGCGACCGCCGACTTCCACGAGCCGATGGCCTGCTCGACCGGGGCCAGGGCACGACCGAGCAGGATCGAGCCGGCGATCATGGCCCCCGGAGAGATCTCGTCATTGATCGCCAGTCAGGTGCCGACCCCGAGCATGGCAACCTGCAGGAACAGGCGGAAGAACCGCGACGTGGCGGTGATGATGCCGCTACGCTGGCTGGCCTTGGCCTGCAACGCGAGCATGGCCGAATTCTCCTGCCGCCAACGCCGCACGATATTGGGCATCATGCCCATGGCTTCGATAACATCGGCGTTGCGCACCGCCGATTCCGCGACCCGCAGGGACTTGATCGAGGCGCCGCCGGACAGCATCAGCAGGTTGCGGGTACTGAGTTCGTTAATCAGCGCCATGGCGAACAGCACCGCGGCGCCGGCGATGGACAGCCAGCCGAGCAGCGGGTGAAACAGGAAAATCACGGCGATGAACACCTGCGTCCAGGGGACGTCGAGGAATGGAAAAATCGCTGGCCCGGTAAGGAAGGTGAGGAAGG
>JAYGEF010000370.1:0-3322 GCA_046582535.1 Alphaproteobacteria bacterium | reverse complement strand
ACCCATTCGGTAATCAGCCCGCGGTCGAAACGGACCTGGCCGGCGGAACGATCGACATCGGCGCCGGCGCCGGCCAACAGGTCAAGCGCCTGGTCTGACAGGACCTTCATGCCGAGATTTTCGAGCACTTCGAGAGAGGCTTCGTGGATGCTCTCGATCTGATCGTCGCTCAACACTTTGATGGGCGCGTAGGGGTTGGTGATGATGCGCCGGGGCAGCTGTTTCAGCTTCGCACTGCTGCGTTCCCTTTTGCGCCGTCGGGTGGTGTCGCGGGCCATGTTGCTACGCGTCCCCTGTCATGATTGTCTCCAGGAACCCGTCGATCCATTGGGCCTGGGCCGGGTCGTGGGCGGCGCGGATGGCGTCCTGCTCTTCGCGCGATTGCACGCCGGGTTTACCCCACCGCGACGGCTTGCTGTCCTGCCAGCGGGTGAAACCGGTGGGCGTGACCTCGGGATGGAACTGGAAGGCGTAGGTGGTGTCGCCGTAGCGGTAGGCCTGGTTCGCATAGGCCTCGCTGCGGGCGAGATGGACCGCGCCGTCGGGCAGATCGAAAGCGTGGTAATGATCCTCGGTGACGAACAGGCCGTCGGGGATGATATCGCGGCCCGCCGCGCCCACATGGAGGCGGTAATAGCCGAACTCGTGCAGGCCATGATCGGGCGGCCCGACGGCGGCGCCCAGGGCATGGGTGATCATGTGCCCGCCCAGGCAGATACCGAGGGTGCGGACACCCTTGGTCATGCAGGCCTCAACCCAGGCGGTCTCGGCGGTGAGCCAGGGAAACTTGTCGGTATGCCAGTCGCGGGCTTCCGACGGTTCGCCGCCGCCGTAGAGCACGGTGGCAGCAACGCTGTCGTCGGGCTCACCGAGGTCGTCGCCCTTGAAGGGCTGGCGCCAATCCAGGTCATAGCCGAGCGCCGCGAACTTCGCCGAGACCCGATCATCCTTCGGTGAATCACTGTGGGTGATGAGAACTACGCGTTGCGCCATAAGACTTCCTCGCTCCAGACCTTAACCTTTGTCGAACCCTAGGACTGCCATAGTGCCATTGCAAACAATGGTTCGTGTTCCGGGGCGGTTGGCGGCAAGATAGCCGGCCATGAACCGCAAGCAACGCCGCGCCGCCACCAGGCAAGGCGCTCCGACAAATGCCGAGGCGCTGTATCGCCGTGGGCTCGCTCATCATCAGGGCGGCGCCGTGGAGGATGCCATCGCGGCCTATACGGAGGCGGTCGCCACCGACCCCAGTCACGATTCCGCGTGGGGCAATATGGGCGCGGGCCAGGCCAGTCTGGGCATGATGGCTGTCGCCCACACCAGTCTTGAGCGTGCCGCCGCCGCCGCGCCCCGATCGGCCACCGGCCACAGCAACCTGGGTCATCTGATCTATAGTCTCGACGACCCGGCCGGCGCGGTTCCCCACCTCGAACGCGCGGTTGCCCTCAAACCCGATTTCGCCCTGGCTTGGTCGAACCTAGGCGATGCCCACCGGGCCCTCGACCAATGGGATCGCGCGGTCGAGTGCTACCAACAGGCGCTGGCCGCCGACCCTGGGCGCGGCTATGAGCAATCTGGTCTACGCCCTGCGAACCCTGTGCCGCTGGGACGATCTGACAGCCCTGGAGGCGCGGCTCCTGGCCGTCTCCGACGCCGTGATCGCCGCCGGACATGCCAGCCCCATCGACCCGTTCGTGGCGGTGTTCCTGCCGCTTGGGGCCGTGGCGTTTCGTGACATTCAGCGCAGCCATGCCGCCCAGCGGCAAAACTAGATCGTGGCCCGGGGTCTGGCCAACCGCTTCAGCCACGGACCGAGAGCGCCCGGGAAAATCCGATTGGGTTATGCCTCGGCGGCGTTTCGCAATCACGCCACCGGATTCTTGCTTCGCCATATGTTCGGCCATCACGACCGCGACCGGTTCGAGGTCATCGGCTATCACCTGCGGCCGGGCGACGGCGGTGCGTGCCGGGCGGACATCGAGGCCGCCATGGACCGCTTCGTCGATGTCTCGGCCCTGTCCGATGTTGAGGCCGCCGACCGCATCCATGGCGACGGCATCGATATCCTGATCGACATCGACGGTTACACCAACTGCAACAGGGCTGGTATGTTTGCCCTGCGCCCGGCGCGCGTGCAGGCTGGCTGGCTTGGTTTCCCCGGCACCACCGGCGCCAATTACCTGGACTACATCATCGCCGACGCGGTGGTCACGCCGCCCGGCACCGACAGTCACTACAGCGAGGCGGTGGTGCGCCTGCCAAATTGCTATCAGGCCAACGACCACCGTCACATGAAGCTCAAGACCGGCTTGCGCCGCGCCGATCATGGTTTGCCGGACGACGCCGTGGTATTCTGCTGCTTCAACGTCGCGCGCAAGATCGACCAAGCGACCTTCGGGCGCTGGATGGCCATCCTTCGCTGGGTCGAGGGCAGTGTGCTGTGGCTGTTGCCCGACAGCGATGCGGTGCTCGCCACCCTGCGGGACGAGGCCGCCGGCCACGGTATCGAGCCGGCCCGCCTCATCGCCGCACCGCGCACCGACCCCTTGACCCATGTTTCGCGCGGCGCACTGGCGGACCTGTTCCTCGATAATTTGATCTGCAACGCCCACACCACCACCAGCGATGCCTTGTGGAGCGGCCTGCCGGTGCTCACATGCCCCGGCGAGACGTTCGCCTCCAGGGTGGCCGCCAGCATCGTCAGCGCCGCCGGTCTCGATGAACTGGTCTGCGATTCACCCGACGCCTACGAAGACACCGCCGTGGCCCTGGCCCACGACCCCGACCGTTTGGCCGCCCTGCGCCAGCGCCTGATGGAAACCCGCGAGACCTGCCCGCTGTTCGACACCGCCGCCCTGGTCCGCGACCTGGAAGCCGCCTTCACGGAAATGATCGCCTAAGCGTCGCCGATGCCGCCTTCTTCCTTGCGTCGAGCCATGAAGGCCTTGAGCTCTTCGTCCCTGGCCGCATCCAGGGGCGGCTGCTCATAGTCCTTTAGCATTTGCTTCCAGATGACGTTGGCCCGCTGGGTGGCGGTTAGCGAGCCGTGCTCTTCCCAGGTCTCGAAGTTGCGCCAGTCGGAGACCATGGGTTGGTAGAACGCGGTCTCGTAGCGCGCCAGGGTATGGGCGGTGCCGAAGAAGTGGCCGCCGGGGCCGGCCTCGGCCATGGCGTCGAGGCCCAGGGTGTCGTCGTTGACCTCGATGGGCTGGAGGAACTCGGCCATCATCTGGAGGATTTCGGCGTCGATAATCATCTTCTCGAACGAGGCGCAGAGGCCGCCTTCGAGCCAGCCGGCGCCGTGCAGCACCATATTGGCGTG
>JAYGEF010000329.1:0-6710 GCA_046582535.1 Alphaproteobacteria bacterium | reverse complement strand
AGGTGGGCCGCATGACCGCGCTGCTTGATGATCCGGGCCTTGCCAACGACGACGCTATTCAGTTGCTGTTCGCCCTGGCCAAGGCCCATGAGGACAGGGGTGACTATGACCGGGCGTTCGACTGTCTGGTCCGGGGCAACCGTCTCAAGCGCGACACCGTGGCGTTCGATATCGCCGGCTTCGAGAACGGCGCCGAGGGCATCATCAACACGTTCACGACGCCGTTGATCGAGCGGCTTGCCGGTGCTGGCGCGGACAGCGAAGCGCCGATTTTCATCGTCGGCATGCCGCGCTCGGGCACCACCCTGGTCGAGCAGATCGTGGCCAGTCATGCCGACGTCCATGGCGCTGGTGAATTGCGCAACGTCGGCGCCCTGGTTGACACCATCGAAGGCTATCCCGCCAGCGTCGCCGGGGCGCCGTGGCGCGGGCTCGGCGCGGCCTATGCGGACAGCGTCCGGGTTCACGCCCCGACGTCACCTCGCATCACCGATAAGATGCCCATGAACTTTCAGCACATCGGCCTGATCCATCTGGTGCTGCCCAAGGCAACCATTATCAACGTTATCCGCGATGGCCGGGATACCTGTTTGTCTTGCTTCAAGACCCTGTTCAGCCATGGCGTCGAATTTTCCTACGACCTGGCCGAACTGGGCCGGGTTTTCCGCACCTACGAGCGGCTTATGGCCCATTGGCGGGCGGTGCTGCCGGGGCGGGTACTGGATATTGCCTACGAAGATGTGGTGGCCGATCTCGAGGGCACGGCCCGGCGTCTCGTCGATCACTGCGGGCTCGCGTGGGACGCCAAATGTCTCGACTTCCACAACATGGAACGGCCGGTGCGGACCGCCAGCGCCGCTCAGGTGCGCCGACCCATCCATGATGGTTCAGTCGGTCGCTGGCGCCGTTACGAAGCCCACCTGGGTCCGCTATTGGACTCGCTCAAGAGCTGACGTCTTCGATCAGCCGGTCCAGAGTGGTGCCGAGGCGCGCCAGATCGGTGGGCTCGGACAGGCGGTGGTCGCCGTCCTTGACCAGAGTGACCTCGACGTCGGTGCCGGTCAGCTTGTCGGCCACGGCCAGGGCGGTGCGCCATGGCACGTCGGCGTCCTTCATGCCCTGAAGCAGGCGCACCGGGCAATCGATGACAATGTCGCCTTTCAACAGCAAGTTTTCGCGGCCGTCCTCGATCAGCGCCCGGCTGATGATATAGGGCTCGCCGTCGCCATAGTCCGACGGGATGGCGACCGCGCCGTCGGCCATGAGAGTCTTGCGCTGGCCGTCGTCGAACATGTTCCATATGATGTCTTCGGTGAAGTCCGGGGCGGCGGCGATGCCGATCAGGCCACAGACCCGCTGGGGCCGGGCCAGAGCCGTCAGCAACATGGTCCAGCCGCCCATGCTCGAGCCAACCAAAATCTGCGGTCCTTCGGTCAACTGGTCGATGGCGGCCATGGCGTCGTCGGCCCAGCGGCCGATGGTGCCGTCGGCGAAGGCGCCGCTGGACTGGCCATGGCCGAGATAGTCGAAGCGCAGGAAGGCCTGTCCCCGGGCCCGGCAGTGGGCTTCCAGGGCCATGGCCTTGGTGCCGGTCATGTCGGACATGAAGCCGCCGAGGAAAACCACGCCCGGTGACTTGCCGGGAGTCACGTGATAGGCCACGCGGTGATCGCCGGGGCGGTCGATGAAGCCGGGATCGTTGGAAGCGGGATCGGTCATGGTCTATGGTGCCGCGAGCTAGGGAATAAGGGACGTATAGGTGGAACCAAAGTCTAGCACTGAGCCGAGCCGCGCGAAACATGAGGGGCCGACGGTGCTTCAGGTGTTGCCGGCGCTCGACGCTGGTGGTGTCGAGCGTAGCGCCGTGGATGTGGCGGCGGCTCTCTCGACGGCCGGTTGGCGCGCCCTGGTGGCGTCGAGCGGCGGCGCCAAGGAACGCGAGATCATCCGCGCCGGGGCCGAGGTCGCGACCCTGCCTCTGGCGAGCAAGAATCCGTTCGTCATTCGCGCCAATATCGACCGTCTGGTGGCGCTGATCGAGGCCGAGAACGTCGATCTGGTCCACGCCCGCTCACGGGCGCCGGCGTGGAGCGCCTTCTATGCCGCGAAGCGCACCGACCGTCCGTTCGTCACCACCTTTCACGGCACCTACAACTTCAGCAATTTCCTCAAGCTCAAGTACAACTCGATCATGGCCCGGGGCGACCGGGTGATCGCCAACTCGGAGTTCATCGCTGATCACCTGCGCCGGAACTATGGCGCTGACGACAGCCATATTCGAGTGGTGCCCCGGGGCATCGACTTCGGCCAGTTCGACCCGGCTCAGGCGAGCAGCGAGCGGATCATCAAGCTGGCCACCCAGTGGCGCCTGCCCGACGGGGTTCCAGTGATCATGCTGCCAGGCCGCCTGACCCGCTGGAAGGGTCAGACCGTGGTCATCGACGCCCTGGCCAAGCTCGGCCGCGACGACGTGCGCTGCCTGCTGGTCGGCGACGACCAGGGTCGCCAGGGTTATCGCGCCGAGCTCGAAAAGCGCATTAAGGCGCGGGGCCTCGACGGCATCGTCCATGTGGTCGAGCACTGCAACGACATGCCGGCGGCCTATATGCTGGCCGATGTGGTGGTTTCGGCGTCGCTCGATCCGGAGGCCTTTGGCCGGGTCGCGGTCGAGGCTCAGGCCATGGGCCGGCCGACCATCGCTACCGACCACGGCGGCGCCCGCGAAACATTGGTCGATGGCGAGACCGGCTGGCTGGTGCCGCCGGGCAATGCCCGCGCCCTGGCCCGGGCTCTCGAGGCGGCTCTGGCGATCGACGCGGCCGAGCGCGAGGCCC
Organism: Alphaproteobacteria bacterium; assembly: GCA_046582535.1. Taxonomy (GTDB): domain Bacteria; phylum Pseudomonadota; class Alphaproteobacteria; order JAAXGF01; family JAAXGF01; genus JAYZAP01. The sequence goes on along the minus strand of JAYGEF010000329.1, from coordinate 3,876 downwards.
TGGCGGCGCGGGCCATGGCTCGGGTGCGGGCGCGCTATTCGAAAGAAGCCATGTGCGCCGCGACCCTGGCGGTTTATCGCGAGCTGCTCCACGGCGCCGACACCGCGCGCGCCGCGGAATAGAGCGAAGAGGGGCGGGTCGACGGTGCGGCGTATCCTGGTCATCAAATTGAGCGCCCTCGGCGATATAGTGCTGGCAACCGGCGCATTTCAGGCTATTCGTGCGCACCACGCCGACGACCATCTGGTGCTGTTGACCACGGGCGCTTACGCCGAATTCGCGCGGGCCGGCGGCTGGTTCCATGAGGTCTGGCTCGATGAGCGTCCACCAGCGTGGCGCCTCGACCAATGGCTTGCCCAGGCCCGGCGGCTGCGGGCCGGGCGCTTCGACAGGGTCTATGACTTGCAGCACGCCACCCGGACCCATATGTACTACCGGCTCATGGGTCGGCCCGAATGGTCGGGTATCGCGCCCGGTTGCTCGCACCGCCACGGCAATCCGGATCGGGATGCCATGCATACGGTGGAGCGCGAAGCAGAGCAGCTCGCCATGGCCGGCATTGCCGAGACACCGGGCCCGGATATCGCCTGGCTCGACGCCGACATCAGCGGCCTGCGGCCGGACGCTCGGTTCGCCTTGTTGGTGCCCGGCGGCTCGGCCCACCGCCCGGAAAAACGCTGGCCGGCGGCGCAGTACGGCGCGGCGGCGGTGGCCTTGGCCGGCCAGGCCATCCGTCCGGTGTTGATCGGCGCGGCGGCCGAGCGCCAGGTGCTCGACGCTATTGCCCGAACCTGCCCCGAGGCGGTGAATTTGGGCGGCTGCACCAGCTTTGCCGAAATCGCCGCCCTGGCCCGCGCGGCGGCGGCGGCCGTGGGCAACGACACCGGCCCCATGCATCTCATCGCCCTGGCGGGGTGCCCGTCCCTGGTGCTGTTCTCGGCGGCGTCCGAGCCAGCCCAGACCGCGCCCCGCGGCTCCGCTGTCGACATTCTGCAACGACCGACCCTGGCCGACCTTTCGGTGGACGATGTGCTCGCACGGCTGAACCCGCGCTAAAGCCCGGCGCAGAGGGCTTGGGCAATCAGAGCGCCGGCCTGGGCGTGGCCTTGGCGGTTCCAGTGGCCGTAGCCCGGGGTTCCGTTGGCGAAGCCATGTAGAGTGGTGTCGTTGGCTTCGGCGTAGGCCCGCAGTGCTGGCGCCAGGGCAATGGCTGATATGCCCTGGGCGGAGGCGAAGGCGGCGATGCGGTCATCCGGATAGGACAGGGTGCCGATGCCGAGGGCGGCGGTGAAGGCGCGCCGTACCTCTGGGTCGGGGTGGGCCTGGATGGCGTTGCTCAGGCTGGCGACCCACAGGGTGGCTCCGCTGGCGGCGACATCGTCGCGCAGGGCGGCAATCAGCGCCTCGGTCACCGCCCAGGCATCGCGCCAGGCGTCGTCGGCTGGTGGCCGGTAGACCCCATCGGACGGCGCGGCGGCAAACCCGGCAGTGGCGGTATTGGCGCCACGCCACACCGCCTTGCCCGCGTAATAGCCGGCCTTGACGAGCTGCAGTACATGGGAGGCGTTGACCAGCCCGTGCTTGATGTCCTGCCACGCCATCTTGGTCTGAAAGCGGGCCGAGCGGCGGAACGAATCGTCGAGCACCAGGCTGTCACCGTCGAGGGTGTAGTAGGGGCGGTCGGCATGGCCATCGAGGGCGCGGTTGTTGTTCCACACGTCGTTGCCGCTATAGAACGCCAGCAGCACTAGGTCGGGCGCATAGGCCAACACATGGTCGCGCAGGGTAATCAACTGCTGGGCGGTGCCGTATCCCGAGACCCCGAAATTGAGCACCTCGACGCGGGCGCCGTCGAGCGCAGGGCAGGCGCCGAGGTTGCGCCCGGCCACCGACCAGAAGGTTTCCGCCAGGGGCAGGGCCCGCGCTTCGGTGAAGGAATCGCCGAGGACGGCCAGGCGGAATACACCGTCTGGTTTGGCGGTTTCATGGTCGCGGCCGCGGAATCCGGCCGCGTTAATGCGGATATAGGCCTTGCCCTCCTTGGTCCACCAACCCTCGACGCCGGCCCGTGGCGCCCAACCGCGGTGGTCGTCAAGACGATGAAATTCGGGATAGGCGATGTCGAAGACACGCAGCGCCACTTCCATGACCACCAGGCCGGCCATGAAACTGGCCAGGATCAGCAGAAAATTCTTGAAGGCAGGCAGGCGCAACGGCTGTTTCCGTGGAAGCGGGCAGGGCGCCGTCAAGAATCACCACCGCTGGGGACCTGTCAAGGCGGCGCGGCACTCGGAGGTTCTTCATCGACTAAGTCCCGCGATTTCTTGACAGGGCACCAATTCACTCTAAATTGCGCCCTCCTTGACGTTTTCTTAACCACGCTAAGACGAAAAACGACCTGATGATTTCCATTACCTTGCCCGACGGCAGCGCCCGCCAGTTTGAATCCGGTTCGACCGGTGGTGATGTGGCCGCCGCGATTGGACCCGGCCTCGCCAAGGCGGCGCTGGCGATTCGCCTCGACGGTGAACTGATCGACCTGGCGACGCCTATCGAGAGCGATGCCGCCATCGAGATCGTCACCTCGAAAAGCCCGGACGCGCTCGAACTGCTGCGCCACGACGCCGCTCATGTCATGGCCGAGGCGGTCAAGGAACTTTATTCCGAGACCCAGATCACCATCGGCCCGAATATCGAGGACGGATTTTTTTACGACTTTGCCCGCGACACGCCGTTTACGCCGGAGGATCTCGAGACTATCGAGGCGCGCATGCACGAGATCGTCAAGCGCGACGAGGCGATAACCCGCGAGGTCTGGGACCGCGACGAGGCGGTGGCTTTCTTCAAGGACCAGGGCGAGCACTACAAGGCCGAGATCATTGCCGACCTGCCCGAGGGCGAGGCGATTTCGCTCTATCGTCAGGGTGATTTCATCGACCTGTGCCGCGGTCCCCACCTGCCGTCCACGGGCAAGCTGGGCAAGGCGTTCAAGCTCATGAAGCTGGCCGGCGCCTATTGGCGCGGCGATTCCAACAACGCTATGCTGCAGCGTATCTACGGCACCGCCTGGGTGTCCCAGGACGACCTTAACGAGCATCTCCACCGCATCGAGGAGGCTGAGCGCCGCGACCACCGCCGCATCGGCCGCGAGATGGGGCTGTTCCACTTCCAGGAAGAAGCCGTCGGCATGGTGTTCTGGCACCCCAAGGGCTGGACCCTGTATCGCGGGCTCAAGGACTATGTGCGGCGCAAGCTGACCAAGGCGGGCTATGGCGAGGTCAACACGCCCCAGCTGGTCGATCGGGTGTTGTGGGAAAACTCGGGCCACTGGGAGAAGTTTCGCGAGAACATGTTCACGTCGGAAATCGACGATCGGACCTTCGCCTTGAAGCCCATGAACTGCCCCTGCCATGTGCAGATCTTCCGTCAGGGCCTCAAGAGCTATCGCGACCTGCCGTTGCGCATGGCTGAATTCGGCGCTTGCCACCGTTATGAGCCGTCGGGCGCCTTGCACGGGCTTATGCGGGTGCGCGGCTTCACCCAGGACGATGCCCATATTTTCTGCACCGAGGACCAGATCAACGCCGAGAGCGCGGCGTTTTGTGAATTGGCCTTAGGGATGTATCGCGACTTCGGGTTCGACGACGTGGTCATCCGTTTCGCCGACCGTCCCGCCCTACGGGCCGGCTCCGACGCGGTCTGGGACAAGGCCGAGGCGGCGCTCCGCGACGCGGCTCAGCAAGCCGGGGTTACCTATGAACTCAACCCGGGCGACGGCGCGTTCTATGGGCCCAAGCTCGATTTTGTGTTGCGTGACGCGATCGGCCGGGAATGGCAGTGCGGCACCCTGCAGGCCGACTTCGTGCTGCCCGAGCG
>JAYGEF010000295.1:0-10175 GCA_046582535.1 Alphaproteobacteria bacterium | reverse complement strand
AGATCGAGGATGTCGTTGATGAGATCCAGAAGATGGACACCAGAGCGGTTGATGTCTCTTGCGTACTCGGCGTACTTCGTGTCGCCCAGGGGCCCGTACATCTCGCCTTTCATCATGTCGGAGAAGCCGATAATGGCATTCAATGGCGTGCGCAGCTCGTGGCTCATGGTTGCCAGGAACTCGGACTAGGTGCGGCTGGCAAAGTCGGCCTGTTCCTTGGCCAGGATCAAGGCCTCCTCGGCTTGCTTGATTTCGGAAATATCCTGGACTGTGCCCACCGAGCGGATCAGCCGGCCGGTGTCATCGTGAATCGGTTCTCCGAGTTCGCGGACGTGTCGCACCTCGCCATCGGGCCGCACCAGCCGGTAGGTCACGTCATAGGCAGTGCCGTTTTCATGGGCGCTCCTTAGCACGTCGCCATAGCGCGCGCGGTCGGCGGGATGGGCTCTGGCAATATCCATCTCAAGGCTGTCGATGGAAGCGACATATTCGGCGGCCGAGATACCCTGGATGTCGGCGATTTCGTCGGAAACATAATCGAACCGCTCGGCGACCTCGTCGAAGGACCAATGGCCCAGGTTAGCCAGATGGGCCGCCTGTTTGAAACGGGCCTCGCTGTCGTGCAACGCCTCGTTGGTCCGCTTGTGCTCGGTGATATCCTGGCCCGAACGCAGGCTGCCGGTGATGGCACCACCGGCATCGCGTACCACGGTGTTATGCCAGGAAATAGAGCGTCGCTCGCCGCTCTTGGTGACGACCTTATTTTCGTAGTGTTCGACGGGCACCAGTTGACCGCTGATGACCTTTGCGTGGACCGCCTTGATGGGCTCCCTTGACTCCTCGGGGATAACGGTCTCGATCCAGTTACGGCCAACAATTTCGTCCTCGCCATAACCGATGATGTCACAACCCCGTCGGTTGATGGTGAGGACGTTGCCCTCGGCGTCGAGAGAGAGGATCATCGCTTCGGAAATCTCCAGATATTTCTCGGCCCGGTACTTTTCGCGACGGTTTGCCTCCTGGGCCAACTCGCGTTCGGCGATGGTACGGCGCAAGTCCCGGTTCAACCGCAGAACCGTCTGATGACGCCACCACACCATGATAATGAGCACCATGGCCGCGAACGCGCTTATCACCCAGACGACCCGGGTTACCGCCCAGAACGGCTTCGCCGTGCCATACCACTTCACATAGATGCGCTGGTAGGCGGCCGAGCCGACAAATTCGTTCACCGCCTGGTCGAGGATGGCATGGAGTTCGGGTTCATCCATTTGGATGCGGATGGCGCGCTTAATTTCCTTGAGGGGCGCACCGACGGCTCTGATTGAGTCCTCGATGCCTAGTTTTCGGGAAAGCGCCATCAGAACCGGTTTGGGAAAAATCAGGGCGTCCTGTTGGCCCGAGAGCAAGTCGAACACCGCCGTGCGCAGGTCGGGATGAACCACCGATTGAATGTCGTTCCGGCCCTTCAGCAACTTCTCGCTGACATTGTTTTTGACTACGCCGACCCGTCGGCCGATGAGGTCGTCCAAGGTCTTGATGCCGGAAATTTCATCGCGAACAAAGATTGATACCACGAAGGTCTCGAGGGGTGCGGTAAACAGATATTTGGCGGCCCGGTCAGGCGTGATGCCGCTGTTGGGCACCAGGTCCACCTCGCCCGTGCTCATGGCATCGCTGATCAGAGCAAAACTGTCGAAGGTTCGATAGGTCACGGTCACCCCGGCGCGGGCGGCGATTTCATTCATGACGTCGATGGCGAAGCCGGCGGGATTGCCGTCCGCGTCCTGGCTGTATTGCGGTGGCCATGATTTCGGGATGGCGGCGACAATATTGCGCGGCGTTGCTTCCACCGCCGTCTCTGTTTCGCTTTGCGCTGATAAGCCGGGCGCCACCGCGAGGCCCAGGATAATGATTACGAGCGCGGACAACACCATCCCCGCCCACTTCGCCGTTGTGCTGTTTGCTCTCATCGTCAGTCGCTTGTGTTGGGCAAAGTTGGAGGCACGATCGAGTCTGGCGTGTATGCCAGTGTGCGACATGCTGTCATGGTTACAAGTTTAGTTAATGGAGGATTAATTTTCCGTTAACTCACTGATCACGGGGCAGAGGCATCGGGGTCGCAAATACCCGCCTAGTCGCCGCCGCCAGGAACTCATCAAAGCGGGCCAGGGCCTCGGGGAAAGCCCGCCGGCAGAGGCCGAGGCGCAGGTGATTGTCGCCGGCATCGAAGCATAGGCTCGGCGCCAGCACTAGGGACGCATGGTTGAGCAATTGGTCGCTCAAGGCCCTGGTGCCGCCGGGACCCAGCCAACGCGGAAACGTCGTTACCCCGGCCTCGGGCGGGCGCCAGGCAAACAGGTTGTCGTGGCGTTGAAAGAACGCATGGGCGGCCGCAAGGCTGGTCGCCAGAATGGCGCTGTTGCGGTCGAGCAGGGCCTGCTCGTGGCCCAGGGCGACGGCCGCCAGATGTTCGATTGGCCGAGGCAGGTAGCAGTTGAACAGGTTCTTCATGGTTTTGAGGGCGGCCAGGGCGGCCTGATCACGGGTCGCCAGCCAGCCTACGCGCAGCCCCGGCAAGCCGACGGTCTTCGACAGCCCGTGCAGGGTGATAGCCCGCTCATAGCGGCACGCCAGGTTGGGCGCCCCTGGACCGCCGACGGGCAGTCCCGCGTAGATCTCGTCTGACAGCAGCCGCGCGCCGCTGCGGCGAAGGATGTCCACGAATTCGTCGAGATAGGCACCGTCCGGCATGAAGCCGGTGGGGTTCTGAGGGAACGTGGTGATGTCCAGCGTGGTCGGGCTGCGGGTCAGCGCGCGCAGCTCGTCAAGATCCGGAACCCAGTGGTTTTCCTCCCGCGCCTGCCACGGCACCACTGTCGCGCCGCGCCATCGCGCCAGCGCCAGGTGCGGCGGGTAGCACGGCGTCAGCACCACCACCCGGTCGCCGGCTTCCACCAGGCCGACCATGATCAGACCCAAAGCCTCGTCCACGCCACTGGTTATCAGCACGCCGTCGGCGTCGATGCTGTGGTATTTGGCCGCCACCTGCCGGCGCAGGGCGAGCGGCGCATAGCGGTCCGGGTAGTCCAGGCTCAGCCGCGTCAGTTGTTCGGCAGCGCCCGGCTCAAGGGCAAGAAGTTCCTCCTGACTGACCGGCTCGGCGGCGGTCGCACTGAGGTTGTAGCGCGCCGCTAGCGCCTTCGGACTGTCAAAAAATTCGCCCAGAGTCTGGCGTGGCGGCGCGGCCGTATCGCTCACCGGGTCTATTCCTTGGAACGCAGGTAGCCGGTGGCCAGTTCATGGAGGCGCTCGCGGCCGAAGCTCGGGTCGTGGCCGGCGTGGACCACGGTGACCGGCAGCTCGCGCAGGCGCTCCATGGTCCTGATGTAGTGCTCGACATCGGCGCCGGGAATATCGTCGAGCAGGGGTCCGTCGTAGATCGCGTCGCCGGAGAACAACACCCCGGTCTCGGCTTCCCACAGGCCGATGCTGCCCGGCGAGTGGCCCGGCAGGTGGAGCACCTCGAAGCGCCGGCTGCCGGTATCGACCACATCTCCCTCCTCGATCAGGCGGGTGGCCGGGGCCGGCAGCACCCGATAGGCGGCCGGGTCATAATCCGGGCCGGGCAGGGCGTCGATCAGGCAATCGGGAATCGCGATGCCGGCGCCCTCGATGGCTTCGACCAGACCGTCGTCAAGCTGCTCGGCCATAAGGCCGGCGAAGCCCTTGGGATTGGCCAGTTCCTCGGCCTCAGCCGGGTGGACCAGACGCTCCTCGAACTCATGGAAACCGCCGGTGTGATCGTAGTGGGTGTGGCTGGCCACGGCGATCACCGGATTCTCGAACACCTTCGCGGCGGCCTCGCGCAGACTGGCGATACCGAGCCCGGAATCCACCAACATGTCCCGCTCGGCACCGCGCAGGTGCCAGATATTGCAGCGGATAAGCGGCGTCACATAGGGCTCGGTAATCAGCGTGATGTCGTCATCGATGCGCTCGATCTCGAACCACTTATCGGCATTTGAAAGGCTCATGGGGTTTTCCTCTCCTCAAACATCAAGCTCGAACCAGTAGGGCTGGTGGTCGGAGCCGGGGGCGTCGTTGTCGATGTGGGCGGCGGTGACCTTGGTCGCCAGGCCGGGGCTGACGAAGCCGTAGTCGAGGCGGTAGCCGGATCTGAAGCTGTCGTCCTCATCGTACCAGGTGATGCCGTCGGCCTCATCGTGGCCGGCCAGCACCCAGCTGTCGGCCCAGTGGTGGCCGAGCAGCACCGGACCGTAAAAGTAATCGGCCTCGCCAACCACGCATCGGTACTCCGGTGAGCCCGGCGGCAGGTTGCAGTCGCCCATGACCACGAAGTCTTCCGACAGGGCCGGCGGCGCCTCGCCGGAGCCGAACAGCGGACCGGTCCAGGTGGCGCCTTCCCGGGGCACGGCGACCAGCTTTTCGCGGAGAAATTCGATCTGGGCCATGCGTTCGGCGCCATTGAGATGGTTGAGATGGACGCTGTAGACCCGCAACGGGCCGCCGGGCGCATCGATGACGCCTTCGAGGGCGCCGAGCTGGCTGTTGTGGTGGCCGAAGCTACGAAATCGCGGCAGGAGCAGCAGGCGCGAGGTGACGATGGGCCAGCGCGCCAGTAGCATGTTGCCGAACTGACGCCGCCGGTTGATGATCGCACCGTCCGGGCCCGGCGCGCTGCAATCGACGTCCGTGGGCGGGCCGTAGACCCAGTAGAAATCACTCATCAGTTCGCCGAGCCGCGCCGGGTGGTCGGGAATATCGGAGTCGGGCCAATGGCGGACCACCTCCTGAAGCGCGATGACGTCGGCGCCCCGCACCGCGTCGGCGATGCGCTCAAGCTCGTAACGGCCATCTTTTCCCTTGGAATACTGGATGTTGTAGGTAACGAACTTCATGATCTTCCGGTCCTGACGGGAGGTTTGGACAACTAAGCGATAGTGGTTTCCGGGGCGCCGCAAAACAACTGTTTTTCAGCAGCCCGATGGTATAGTACAAAGGGTGTACATTGGGAGGCGGTCAAGCGCGTGTCATCATCACCTTTGGTAATTTCGGCGGCCCAAGCGCGGCGTCTGACGTTGGGTCTGACCGGTCTGGCAAGGACACCCCGTCAACGGCTTAACGCTGATGGCCTGTTGGCGTTGATCGAGGATCTGGGTTTCGTTCAGATCGACAGCGTCCAGGTGGTCGAGCGCGCCCATCACATGATCCTGTCGGCCCGCAACCAGACCTACCGGCCGGCTCAGCTTCGCCGCCTGATCGAGGACCGCGCCGACTTGTTCGAGCACTGGACCCACGACGCCTCGGTCATCCCCACTGCCTTCTATCCCTATTGGAAGCATCGCTTCGAGCGTTTCCGGGACGTCAACACCCAGAAGTATCGGCGCTGGCACGGCAGTGGTTTCGAGAGCGAAGTCGATCGTGTGCTCGACCATGTGGCGGCCAACGGGACGGTCATGTCTCGCGATTTCGCCGGCGAGCGTCCGCCCGGCGCGGTGAGCGGCTGGTGGGAGTGGCATGACGGCAAAGTCGCCCTCGAATACCTGTGGCACACCGGTCACCTGGCGGTGGCCCGGCGCGACGGCTTCCAGAAGGCCTACGACCTGGCCGAGCGGGTCATTCCCGAGGCGGTACGGGCAGTGGACGTGGCCCCGGCCGACTACGTGGACTGGGCCTGCCGTACGGCCCTGGATCGTCTCGGTTTCGCCACACCCGGCGAAATCGCCGGCTTCTGGAAGGCGGTGAGCGGCACCGAGGCCAAGGCCTGGTGCATGAGCAACGCTCCGGTTCCTGTCGTGGTTGAAGCCACCGACCGCTCCGCACCCCGGCATCTTCTCGCCCGCCCTGATATTGCCGACTGTCTCGACGCCATGGTCCCGGCGCCGCGCCGCCTGCGCATCATCAACCCGTTCGACCCTCTGCTGCGCGACCGCAAGCGCCTGCTGCGGCTGTTCAACTTCGACTACCGCATCGAGATCTTCGTACCCAAGGCCCAACGCAAGTACGGCTACTACGTCTTCGCCCTGCTTGAGGGTGAGCGTCTGGTCGGCCGTATCGACATGAAAGCCGACCGCCCCGGCGACAGACTGGCGGTAGCCGCCCTATGGATGGAGCCCGGCTGTCGTCTGACCCCGGCGCGGCAACGGCGCCTCGCGGCGGAACTCGACCGTCAGCGGCGCTTTTCCGGCCTCAAGGGGGTAAGCTTCGCCGACGGCTACCTGAAGCGCGACGGATAGGAATCTTGCCATGAAGCCCATCACCATCGGCGACATCCAGGTCACCAGCATCGTCGAGCGCCAGGGCCCATGGCGCCATCCGGCCGATTTCTTTCTCGACATCGATCCCGCCGCCATGCGGGCACGAATGCTGGAACTCGGGCCGGTGGTCTACGACGCCGCCCAGGACATGATCATCGTCACCTACCAGACCTTCATCCTGCGCACCCGCCACCACGTCATCCTGGTCGATACCTGCACCGGTGAGGACAAGTCGGGCCTGGGCCCGAAGTTCGACTACTCCAAGCAGCCGTGGCTCGATGGTCTGGCTGCCGAGGGTCTGGGGTTCGGTGATATCGATTATGTCTTTTGCACCCATCTGCACTTCGACCACTGCGGCTGGAACACGCGGTTAGTTGACGGGCGTTGGGTGCCGACCTTCCCCAACGCCACCTACCTGTTCAGCCGCCGCGAGTACGCGTTCTGGGAAGCGGCGACGGCGGCCCGCGACGACATGTGGGACGAATCCTGGCAGGAATCCTGCCTGCCCGTGGTCGAGGCCGGCCAGGCCCGCCTGGTCGATGACGACTATGCCCTGGACGATAATGTCCGGCTCAGTCCCTCCGCCGGCCATTCGCCGGGCCACGTCTGCGTCAACATTGAGTCCAAGGGCCAGCGGGCGATCTTCACCGGCGACATGATGCACCACGCGGTGCAGTGCAGCGAGCCGGACTGGTGCACGGTCTTCTGCCATGACCCGGCCGCCGCCGCCGCCAGCCGACGGCGGGTGCTGGGCGCGGTCGCCGATACGGACATCACGGTGGTCCCGGCCCACTTTCCCGGCGTGACAGCCGGCCGCGTACGGCCCGACGGCGACGGCTTCCGCTTCGAGTTTCTCACCGGTCCTTGATATAACCCGGCCATGGCATTGTTCGGCATCGGGTTTCGGCCCTTCTTCCTGCTCGCCGGGGTCTATGGCGGCCTGGCAGTTCCGCTGTCCCTGGCTGCCTATCTCGGCTACGGCGGCGACTTCACCTCATGGCCCGTTAGCCAGTGGCATATGCACGAGATGGTCTACGGCTACGCCATGGCGGTCATCGCCGGGTTTCTGCTGACGGCGGTGCCGGGTTGGCGCAAGACCATGCCGGTGAGCGGCGCGCGCCTCGCCTTGCTCGCCGTGATTTGGCTCGCCGGTCGCTTGGTCATGGGATTGAGTGCCTGGCTGTTGCCCCTATTGGTCGCGGCGGTCGACCTCGCCTTTATTCCGGCGCTGGTTGCTATGGGCATTCCCGGGCTGTTGGCGCTAAGGGACAAGCGAAACGGTATTTTCTTGGTCATTCTCGGACTGTTCCTGGCGGCCAATGGCATGCTTCACTTCGATATCGCCGGCAATATGGCGGTGACCCTGGTGGTCGACTTGCTGGCCCTGCTGGTCTGTATTTTGGGCGGGCACATTGTGCCGTCGTTTACGCGCAACGCCCTCGCCGCCAAGGGTCTGGACAACTTGGTTCAGACCTCGAATTTGGCTGATCGATTGGCGATCGGCTCGGTGGCGGCGGTGGTGCTCAGCGACCTTGCGGCGGCCCACTGGGAGCAAATGGCGATGATGGCCGCCGGTCTGGTCCTGGCCGCCGCCGTGGTCAATGGCTGGCGCATGGCCGGCTGGGGCGCCCGTCACATCCTGGACAACCCCATCGTCTGGTCCCTGCACCTGGGCTACGGCTGGCTGGCCGCCGGGTTGGCGCTCAAGGGCCTCGGCGGTTTAGGCTTGGTCGACGGCGCCGCCTCGCTCCACGGTCTGACCATCGGCATGGTCGGCACCATGACCCTGGCGGTCATGAGCCGCGCCGCCCTGGGTCACACCGGCCGGCCGCTGGTGGCATCACCGCTTACGGTTGCCGCTTACGTCTTGGTATCCGTGGCCGTGCTTTGCCGATTTGCCGCCGCCGTACCGGCGTTGACAGTGCCGGCGCTTATCACCGCCGCCGTGGCCTGGACTGCGGCATTCACGGCGTTCGTCGTGGTCTTCGCGCCAATTCTTTTTACTCCCAGACCCGATGGCCGTCCCGGTTAGGATGAGTCCATGAACGCCACAACCACCCACGGCCAGCGCCGCCGGATCGCCTTCTGGCTGTTGATCTGCTGCGCCATGGTCTTTGTCATGGTGGTCTTGGGCGGCGTCACCCGGCTGACCCATTCCGGCCTGTCCATGGTCGAGTGGCAGCCGATGACCGGTATTTTGCCGCCCTTGAACGAGGCCGAGTGGAGCGCGGCGTTCGAGAAATATCAGCAGTACCCGGAATTCCAGAAGCTCAACAGCACCATGGACGTGGAAGACTTCAAGTCGATTTTCTGGCTCGAGTTCATCCACCGCCTGTGGGGCCGGACCATCGGCGTGGTGTTCGCGCTGCCGTTCCTGTGGTTTCTGTTTCGCGGCGCCATCGACCGGCGGCTGGCGCCCAAGCTGGTCATGATGTTCGTGCTTGGCGGCCTCCAGGGGCTGATGGGTTGGTACATGGTCAAAAGCGGCCTGGTCGACCGCCCCGACGTTAGCCAATACCGGCTTACCGCTCATCTGGCGCTGGCCTTCGTGGTCTACGGCTACATGCTATGGGTCGCCTTGGGGCTGCTGTTTGCTGATGATGAGACGCGGCGGTGCGGTCCCCATGGCTTTGCCATCGCGGTCACGGTGATGGCCGCCGTTACCGTGCTGACCGGCGGTCTGGTCGCCGGCATCGACGCCGGCTTCATCTACAATACCTTTCCCCTGATGGGCGGGCAATTGGTGCCGGTCGGCCTGTTCGAGATGGAACCGGCGGCCATCAACGCCTTCGAGAACGCCACCATGGTGCAGTTTAACCACCGGGTCCTGGCCATCGCCACGGCGCTGGCGGCGGTAGCGCTGTGGCTGGCCGGGCGGCGCGCCGGACTCGGCGGCCGTGCCCGGCTTGCCGCCAATACCATGCTCACCGTGGTCGCCCTGCAGGTCGCCCTGGGCATCGCCACCCTGCTATCCGTGGTCGCCGTGCCATTGGCGGCAGCCCATCAGGCCGGCGCCATGGTGGTGTTCACCGCCATGCTGTGGCTGGTCTTTGAAACCGGCGATCGGCGCGCGCCTTAGACGCCCGATGCAGCTATAGAGACATGGAATTCGTCTACACCACGATTGCCACCATCGCGTCACTTGACCGTGGGATACGAACTGGCAAAATGGTGCGCCCGGCGGGATTCGAACCCACGACCCCCAGATTAGGAATCTGGTATTCAGAGACTGTAACTTACTGAAGTAGCATTATTTTCAGTTGGCCCGATGAATCGTAGCAACGGAATAGCAACGGCGGGGCGCGATTTCACGGCCAGACGCCACGCTGAAACACTTATATCTCCTAACGCTTCCTAAGATTCTATAGGTTAAGAGCCCGTCCGCACTGTCCGCGCCGTCCTTGAGCCTTTTAGATCAATTGATTGGTGCAGACAGCGGCGGGTTTTGCACTCGTCCGCATGCGTCCGCGACGACGTAGTCGCCAAGAAAAAAAATATCCCAATTTCGCGGGCACAAAAAGGCATCTACCACACCGGTCTACGGTTTCAAGGCTCCAGAGATTTGACTCCCCCCTACCCCCTGCCGCAAACAACAACTGAAACATCAACCGTCGACCCATGTTCGGAACTGGGTCTCGCGCCTCAACCACGCTGGCCTACCGTATTGCATTTCAAGACCGCCAGAAGGACCCACAGATCGGCGAACGGCATTCGCTTTGACGAGACATTGTGAGTGGCTCGTACAATGTCCGCTTCTGGGGGTAAAGCAGACATTCCGGCTCGGCTCGCCAATGTCTGCTTGTAGCCATAATCGGACATTTGAACACGATTTGAGGCGTGCTTTTTGACCGCGTTATTATCGCCATCAATTGCGCGCATCAGCAACTGAACCGG
>JAYGEF010000170.1:0-3514 GCA_046582535.1 Alphaproteobacteria bacterium | reverse complement strand
CGGCTTGCTCCAGCCGACCAGTGGTGCGGTGCGCTGGGCCGGACCAGGGGCGCAGGATACGCCGCGCCGCCAGGCCATGGTGTTTCAGAACCCGGTCATGCTGCGTCGCTCCGCCCTGGACAATGTGGTTTATGCCCTGGCGCTTAACGGTGTGCCCCGCGCCCAACGCGTGGCCCGGGCCGAGCAGGCCCTGGCTCGGGTTGGTCTCGACGCCATTGCCCGGCGCCCGGCGCGGGCGCTGTCGACTGGCGAGCAGCAGCGCCTGGCCTTGGCCCGGGCCTGGGCCCTTGAGCCTGACGTATTGTTTCTCGATGAGCCGACCGCCAGCCTTGACCCGGCGGCGACCCGGGCTATCGAACAGGCCATCGACGGGGTTCATCAGTCAGGCGCCAAGGTGGTGATGACGACCCATGATCTCGGCCAGGCCCACCGGCTGGCCGACGAGGTGCTGTTCCTCCATCACGGCCGCCTGGTCGAAAGCGGTCCGGCGGCGGATTTCTTCGCCGCGCCGCGCAGCCGCGAGGCGGCGGCTTTTCTCGCGGGCGAATTGCTATGGTAATGCGGCTTCTTATCGTTCTTTTATTGGCCATGACCGGCGCCGCCCAGGCGGGCGAGCGTTTCATCACCCTGGCGTCGACCACCTCGACGGCCAATTCCGGCTTGTTCGACTACTTGCTGCCGCAATTCACCGCCGCCACGGGCATCCGGGTGCGGGTTGTCGCCGTCGGCACCGGTGCGGCGCTGCGGCTGGGTGAGCGGGGCGACGCCGATGTGGTGCTGGTCCATGCCCGGGGCGCCGAGGATGCCTTCATGGCGGCGGGCTTTGGCGCGCTGCGCCGCGACGTCATGTATAACGACTTCATCATCGTCGGCCCGGCCGCCGATCCGGCTGGAGTGGCCGGCATGACCGATGCGCCGACGGCCCTGCGACGGATCGCGGCAAGCCGCTCACCCTTCGTCTCGCGTGGCGACGACAGCGGCACTCATAAGGCCGAACTGCGCCTGTGGGCGGCGGCGCAAGGGCCACCCGATTCCAGCGCTGATCGCTGGTACCGCGAGGCCGGCGCCGGCATGGGGGCGACTCTCAATACGGCCCAGGCCATGGCCGCCTATACGCTGGCCGACCGCGGCACCTGGCTGAGTTTCGCCAACCGCGGCGATCTGACGGTCATGGTCGAGGGTGACGGCAGGCTGTTCAATCCCTACGGCATCATGCTGGTCAACCCGGCCCGCCACCCTCACATCAAGGCCGCCGACGCCACCGCGTTCATCGACTGGCTGACTGGCGCCGAGGGCCAGGCCGCTATCGCCGCCTTCCGCTTGGGCAGCCAGCAACTCTTCATCCCCAACGCTGATTAAGGCCCGTTGTAGAGCACCGTGCCGAGGCCGCTGATGTCGTAGCCGCCGAGGGCGGTGGCGTGGGCCGCGAAGGCTGCCGTGCGGGTGAAGGCGAGGAGGGTCTGGAACGGGGTTTCGAAATAATCGCGGCGACGCATGACCAGGTCGCAACGCTCGCGGTGGAGTGGTACGAAGCCGAGTTTGAGCTGGTGGGCCACGGCAGCCACCGCCAGGCCGGCATCGGCCTTGCCTTCAAGCACCATCATGGCGAGCTCGGTTTCACTGCGGGCCGGATCGCCGACGACATCGAGGTCAGAGGCCGTCAGTCCGGCCCCGGCCAGCAGATGCTCAAACAGGATGTGGCTGCCGGCCTCGGCCTGGCGCGTAGCGACTCGGACAGCGGGTAGATCAGTGATGGCGGCGATGCCCCCAGGGTTGCCATCCGCAACCACCAGGCCCTGGTCGCGCCAGGCCCATTCCACGGCGACCACGCCCAGGCTGCCAAGGCTCTGGCGTACCAGGGGCAGGTTGTATTCGCCGGTTTCAGTGTCGAGCACATGGAGGGCGCAAATGGCGGCGTCACCGGCGGCCAGGCGCTCGATACCGTGAAGGCTGCCGCCAGGCAGCATGGCAAGGCCCGCGCCGGCCTGGTTAAGGCACCATTCAAGCAACGGGTCGTGACTGCCGGCGACCACCGGCGGTGGGGCCGGGGTCGGCGGCGTCACAGCGGCGGCGCTCTGGCTGACCCAGGCGTCGATCAGCGGGCGCGGAAACAGCCACTTGCCGGTAACCCGGGTGCAGGGGATGCGCCGCGCCTTCACCAGGTCGTAGACCTTGCGCTCCTTGATGCGCAGGTACGCGGCAACCTCGCGAGTGGTCATCATGTCGGCCACGGCCGTGCCCCTTCTTTCCCGGTTCGCCACGCGTATATCGCCGGTTGGCCCTGCACGTGCCCAGGGCGTTACAGCATGCCCAGACGTTCGAGCTCAGCCTTGGCGCCGGTGTATTCGATGAATTTGGTGACGCCAGTATCAAGGGTTTGCTGGAAGAGCTTGGCGGCGGCCTCGACGTTGCCTTCGATCATGTAGAATTGGCCGAGATAGAACAGCGCCTCGCACGCCTGTTCGCGCCGCTTGTCGCCGCTCAGGCCCTCGAGAGACGCCATAACGTCCTTTGGTCCGGCTTGGCCAAGGAACAGCTTGACGATCGGACCCGGCCAGCGGCTGACGTCGATTTTATCCGTATAACCCACCAGTTCGACCATGCCCCTGTCACCGGCGCGTTCAAGCGCCAGGTAGAACCAGATGACCCGATAGATGTCGGACGGGTTGGCCCGCAACAAGGCTTCGTAATCCCGTGCCGCGACGTCGAAACGGCCGAGATAGAACAGGGCGTTGCCCCGGTTGAAGTAGGCTGGCGCGTATTCCGGGCGGAGATCGATGGCGGTGTCGTAGTCGCTTATGGCCAGGTCGTAGAGACCTTGACCGTCGTAGGCGATGCCGCGGTTGTTATAGGCCACCGGATGGTCCTGTTTGAGAAGAATGGCGGCCTCGTAATCGGCGATCGCCTGCTCGTAAACGCCCTGCGCCCGGTAAGCGTTGCCGCGATTGACGTAGGCTTCGAAGTAGCTCGGGTTGAGCGACAGAGCCGCGTCATAGTCGCCAATTGCCTGTTCGATGAAACCGCGCACCCGAAAGATATAGCCACGACTGTTGTAGACCTCGAAGTCGTTGGGCTGGAGTCCGAGCGCCGTGCCGTAGTCGCTCAGGGCGCGGTCGTAGAGGCCCTGGGACGCGAAGGCGTTGCCACGCAGCTTGAAGACTTCGAAATCGCTGTCATCGATGTTGATGGCGCGATCGAAATCGTTGATTGCGCGGTTGTACAGACCCTTGGACCAATAGGCGGTACCGCGTGCCTTGACCACCGCAAAACTGCTCTGGTCGAGGGCCAGGGCGTTGCCGTAATCGACAATGGCCAGGTCATAGGCGCCCTTCGCCGAAAGCGCATCACCACGGTTCTTCAGGGCTTCGAAATCGCGTGGATCAACCCTCAAGACCGAATTGTAATCGGCGATGGCGCGGTCATACTGGCCCTTGGCCAGATAGGCGTTGCCGCGCGATTTGAGCGGCGTGTAGTCGTTCGACGTGACCCGCATGGCCGCGTCATAGTCGGCGAT
>JAYGEF010000124.1:0-26110 GCA_046582535.1 Alphaproteobacteria bacterium | reverse complement strand
TAGCCCATGGCGTAGTGCAGGCCGTCCTGGACGCCCAGGTGGGCCTTGTGGTCGAAGGTGTAGGCGACGAAACCCATCCAGGAGTGGCTGACGCCGACGTTGCGCAGGTCAGGGAAGATATCCGCCAGCACCGTATGGAGGCGCTGGCCGCTGAGCCCCTCATGGACATCGCCGGAGGCCACCCGGCCGCCGATCAGCACCCGGCGGCGGTCATGGCTGGCGCGGTAGTAGAACACCACCTTGCGGCTGTCGCTGTTGACCCGACCCTTGGGCATGATCCGCGCCATCACCGCCGGATCGACCTCGTCGGTGGCGATCATGTAGCTGCCCACGGGAATGACGCCGCAGCGCAACGCCGGCGTCGCCTCACGAGTATAGCCGTTGGTGGCGATCAGTACGTTGCGCGCCGTGACCGGGCCCCGGGTGGTCTCGACCTTGAACCCGGAGCCGGATTTCTCGACGCCGCGCACAGTGGTCTGCGGCGCCAAAGTCGTGTCGCCCTCCCCGGCCCGGTCAACCATGCCCTGATGCAGCAGGCCGGGATGAAGCGCGGCCTCGCGGGGCAGCGCGATGCCGCCGAAGTAACGCTCGGTGCCGAGTTCGTTGTGAACCTCGCCCCGGCTTACCGTATAGCCCTCGACACCAAGCGTGGATTTCGCGCTCTCCAGGCCGCGGGCCAAAATTTCGTAGTGCTTCCGCTTATAGGCGCCGACAAAGCGGCCGACCCGCTCGAACTGACAGTCGATGCCCTCGGCCTCAATCAGGTGGGTCAGGTAGTCGAAACAGGCCCAGCGCTGGGCGTGGGCCGCTTGTCTCTTGCCACTGTCGCGATTGACGTTGAAGCGGTCTAGAACACTCTTGTAGTCGGCCCCGACCTGGCCGCCGTTGCGGGTGCTGGCGCCGTGGCCGATATCGCCGGTCTCAAGTACCAGGACACTGCGGCCGGCCCGCGACAGGGTCAGCGCCGCCGACATGCCCGTGTAGCCCGACCCGACGATGGCGACATCGACCCTGGACGTCAGTTCGACATTGGATAGGGGCCGGCGCGGCGCCTCCTCCCACCAGAACGGCGTCGTTCTGGCATTCTCCATAACGTTCATCGGATGTGACCTTAGGTGAGAGTCGAGGCAATCGCCGCGGCGGCATCAACTACCTCGCTCTGATGGGGCAGCATGCCGCCGCCACCGTCACTCGACGCGGCGGCATAGAACGGATCCACGACCCCCGAGTTGGCGCCCGACATGACCTCCATGACGGCGAGACCGCAGAACGGCACATAGGCCACCGAGTAGCCGCCCTCGTGACACATCATCAGCCGCCCGCCGCATACCTCGGCGGCGCTGGCAACAAGGATTTCGGTCATGCGGCGATAGGTCTCGCTGGTTGCCATCATGCGGCCCAGGGGGTCGTAGATGCTGGCGTCGAAGCCCGACGGCACGACGATGAGGTCCGGCTTGAAGGCGCGCAACGCCGGCGCCACCACCTGCTCGAAGGTCGCCACATAGGCGTCGTGGCCCGATCCCGGCGGCAGCGGCACGTTGATGTTGTAGCCCTCGCCGGCGCCCTCACCGCGATGCTCCATCTTGCCCGACCCGGTCGGGTAGTTGTCGTCCTGGTGGATCGAAATGGTCAGCACCGAGGGGTCGTCATAGAATCCGTGCTCGGTGCCATTTCCATGGTGGACGTCCCAGTCGACAGTGGCGATGCGGCCCAGGCCATGCACCGCCTGGGCGTGCTTGATGGCGATCACCGCGTTGCCCAGCATGCAGAAGCCCCGGCCCTCGTCCTTTTCGGCGTGATGACCGGGCGGGCGCACCAGGGCGTAGGCGTTATCGACCTCGCCCTCGACCACCGCATCAAGGGCGCGGATGACGCCGCCCGCCGACAACAACGCGATGTCCCAGCTTCCCGGCCCGAACGGCGTGCCCTCGCCGGCCATGCCGCCGTCGGCGGCGCTCATGGTCTTGAGTCTCTCGATGTAGTCGCGGGTATGATAGCGCAGCACCTCTTCCTCGGTCGCCGGGCGCGGTGCCAACTGGACCAGATGATCCATCACACCGGAGACTTCGAGCAGGCTGCGCAGGCGCCGCTTGGTCTCCGGATTCTCGGCATGCTCGCCGGGCTGAACCATGCCGCCGGCGGGCAGATAGAGCGCGGCGCTGCGCGTGTCGTGCCAGAGATAGCGCTCGTGGTGAAGAAATCCGGTGGTCATATTGCTCGCCTTCCCATTTTCATATTCGGTTGCTAGACGGCGACGCCGGCCTTGAGTCCTTCGAACACCGCTTCCTCGGCGGTGCGCGGCGCCAGACAGTCACCGGCCAGCAGAACCTTGCCGCCCCAGTCCTCCAACGCCGCCTCAAGCCCGGTCTCGGCCTGCTGGCCAAGGGCGGTGACCAGGGTGTCGACGTCCTCGCAGACGATGGCTTCGTCGTTGACCGTGTGCTGCAGGTAGACATTGTCGGCGTCGGCGCCATAGAGTCGGACATAGGGAATAATCTCGACGCCGAGCTTCTGCAAGTCGCCGATCCAGCGGTCGCGCACACTGGCGACGATGGTCTCCCCGGCCATGGTACCGTTGACCGCGAGGCGAACCCAGCAGCCGGCGGTGGCCAGCTTCTCGGCCAGGCCGAGGCCGACCCAGTCGCTGTGTCAGTCGGCGATAACAACGCGCTGGCCGACGTTGACCTCGTCGCCGAGAACCTGCCAGGAGTCGACGATGTGGGCCTCGCCGTCACCCTCGATGGCCGGCCGGTTGACCGTGGCGCCGGTGGCGACGATCACCGCGTCCGGGGCGTCGACCTCGATCATGGCGCGGGTGAGTTCCGTGTTGAGGCGAACCTCGACGCCGGCCAATTCCATCTCGTGGGCGAGATTGGTCACCAGGCCGCCGAACTCGGTCCGGCCGGGCAATAGTTGGGCGAGCTTGACCTGACCGCCGAGGGCCGCGGCGCTCTCGAACAGCACGGCCTTGTGGCCGCGCTCGGCGGCGACCGCAGCGGCCTTCATGCCGGCCGGGCCGCCACCGGCGATATACACCGTGCCCGGCATGGCGGCGGGCCGGCGCTCACCGTATTCCAGCTCACGTCCGGTTTCCGGGTGCTGGATGCAGGAGATCGGAAAGCCCTCGCTCATATGGCCGATGCAGGCCTGGTTGCAGGCGATGCAGGCGCGGATATCTTCGGTCCGGCCTTCTCTCGCCTTGTTGGCCATTTCCGGGTCGGCGATCATGGCGCGGGTCATGCCGCACATGTCGGCCTGGCCCGAGGCGATCACGGTCTCGGCGATCTGCGGCTGGTTGATGCGGCCGGCGACAAAAACCGGCTTGGACAGCTTGGCGCGAATCGGCGCGGCCAGGGGCGCGGTATAGCCGCCCTCGTAATTCATGGGCGGCACCACATGGATGGTACCCGATAATCCCGACATGCTGCCGGCAGCGACGTTGAAGTAGTCGAGCACACCGTCGTCGTCGAGCGCCATGCAAATATCAAGAACAAGGTCGGGCGTGAGCCCGTCGTGCTGCTTCTCGTCGGCCGAAATGCGCATGCCGACCACCATGTCGTCATTGATGTTGGCCCGCACCGCGGCAATCACTTCGCGCAGGAAGCGCATGCGATTTTCCGGGCTGTCGCCGTATTCGTCGGTGCGAATATTACTGGTCGGATTTAGAAACTGGGCCGGCAACAGGTTGTGGCTGGCGAGGATCTCGACACCGTTGAGCCCAGCCTTGGCCATGCGCCCGGCGGCGGCGCCATAGTGCTCGACCACGTCGGCGATCTCGGCCTTGGTCATGGCGCGCGGCATGTTGTGCGACCATTCGCGGGGCAACGCCGACGGGCCGTAGGCGATCGGCCGGGTGCCGTCCAGTGTGGTGTAGTTGTGGGCGCCGCCGTGGCCGAGTTGGCCGAACACCATGCAGCCGTGGGGCCGCACCGCGTCGGCGATCTTGCGGTAGCCGGGAATGCAGTCGTCGGAGAAGCTGTAGATGTGCCACGGCGCCGTGGCGGGATGGACCGCCGAGGCCTCGGTAATGATCAGCCCGGCACCGCCGGCCGCCCGCGCCTGATGGTAGGCCACCATGTCATCGCTCGGCTCGCCGCCGTTGAGCAGCATGGTCATATGGCCGGTCGAGAAGATGCGGTTCTTGATCTCTATGGGCCCGACTTTGAGCGGTGAGAAGAGATTTGGAAACATCGACGTCATGGCATTCACTCCCCTGCTTTCCCGGTTCAACCGGCCGAGAGCAACCCGCCGTATTCGGTGAAGAACTCGTCGATGGCCTCGACCAGACCGTCGCGGTCGCCGTCGGTCATGGGCAGGGACTGGTTGATCATGCCGCGCGGCACGACGTATTTGCCGCGCCCCATCATGTCGAGATGGAACAGGGTCGAGGCCTGTTTGCTGCTGCGCGCGGCATCCATAGGGCCGCGCATGGGGCCATCGCAGAAATGTACCACCATCATCGACCCCCGGCCGGTGACCTGGGCCGGCACACCGTGCTTCTCGATGACAGCACCGATGCGCGCGCGAACGTCGTCGCCGGCGGCGTTAAGAGCCAGGTTGGCCTCCGGGGTGAAGACCTCGGTGAGGCCGGTATAGCCCGCCGACATGGTCAGGATGTTGTTGTTGAAGGTGCCCGAATGGGGATAGGCGTCGGCCCGGCGCGGGTCGAATCGGTCCATCAGGTCGGCGCGGCCGCCGAAACCACCGAAGGTCAGGCCGCCGCCCAGATACTTGCCAAGGGTCGTGATATCCGGCGTCACCCCGACGATGGCCTGGAGGCCGCCGGGCGACAGCCGCGAGGTCATGACCTCGTCGAACACCAGGATGATTCCGTGTTTTGCCGTGGCGTCGCGCAGCGCCTGGAGGAATTCCGTGTCGGCCGAGATACAGCCGCCGGCCCCGATCATGGGTTCGATAATGACGGCGGCGAGCTCCGTCGCGTTGTCCTCGATCAGCGCCATGGTGCCTTCGAGGTCGTTGTAGTCGGCCATGACCATGGGGAACGGCACGTTGAGCGAGACCTCCCCCCCACCGAAGCTCAACACACTGCCATGGTAGGCGCCCTTGAACGCCATCACCGCCGGGCGCCCGGTGGCGATGCGCATGGCGCTGAGCGCGATCAGGTTGGCCTCGGTGCCGGAATTGCAGAATCGCATGCGCTCGATGGAGGGAATGCGTGAGCACAGCACCTCGGCAAAGCGGGCCTCGACGGTGTTGTGGCCGCCGAGCACGATGCCGTCGTCGAGAGCCTGCTTGACCGCGGCGATGATCTTGGCGTTGGAGTGGCCGTAGAGCCCGGCGGTGTATTCGACCACGAAGTCGGTGTAGTCGTGGCCGTCGACGTCCCACACCCGGGCGTCTTTGCCGCCGGCGATGGTCGCCGGAAACGGTGGGTAGTAGAGGCCCGAGCGGGTATTGCCGCCGGGCAGCGACTGCTGTGCCTTCTCGAAGCGCGCCAGGCTTTCGGGCCGGGCCTCGGTGTAACGCCGTTTGGCGTCGTCAACGGCACTGTCGAGATCGATATTTCTGAGCGGCGTAGCAGTCATGACGTTTCCTTCGGTTCAGCCATGGCCATTATCTCAAACTCAACGACCATGCTCGGGTAGGCGAGATAGGACAGCGGGATACCGGTCGAGGCCGGCCCCGGCTCGGTGAAGCTGTCCGAACGAATTTTCAGATTGGCGTGTAGCGCCTCAGCCCCGCAACCGCCGGAATAAAACGCGCCGACCTTGACGATGTCATCGAGTTCAGCGCCGAACAGGGCCAGCACCGTGGCGATATTGGCCATGGCGGTATGGGTCTGGGCCGGCATGTCGTCGGGGTCGATGACCTCGGCCTCGGGCGTCAGGGACACCTGACCGCCGACGTAGATCATGGTGCCGCATTTGAGGCCGTGCTTATAGGGCAGATGAATCGGCCAGTCCCAATGACCTTCGGGCCAGACGTGCTCACGCGGCAAGCGCTGGCCGTCGGTACCGCGCATGGCGATCAGTTCCATACGGGCCATGGAGCCCAAAGGCGCGAGATATTCCACCGGCAGGCCAGTGGCGGCGGGCCCTGGTTCGGTAAAATAGCTTGCCCGCACCTGGGCGGCGCCCTCCCAGTCGTCGGCGGTGCCGCCGGCGGCATAGTACATACGAAAGCGCACCGCATCGTCGTGGTCGGCGCCGAAGGCGGCCAGCACCGCGCCGATGTTCTCCATCACCTTCTCGCTCTGGGCCAGGATGTCGCCGGGCGCCACCACCGCGCCACTACCATCGCGGGCCGACTGGCCGGAGACGAAAATCATCTCGCCGCAGCGCACACCCTGGACGAACGGATCCGGCAGCGGCGCCAACCCGTCCGGCGAGGCGGTGTCGCGGTCGAGACGGGCGCCATCGGCGCCGCGCATGGCGGTCGCCTCGATTTCCACCCGCATACCGTCGTAGGCAAGGTAGGGCAACGCCACGGCAGTGATCGCCGGCGTCGCGCCCAACGGCAGGGTGGTGCCGATGCTGGCGAGAAAGGCGTCCTCGTCAACGGAGCCGTCGTTGACATAGAAGGCGGTGAGCATAACCACATCGGCGAGATCGGCGCCTAAGCCCTCGAGCACCCGGCTCATATAGGCCATGACCTCGATGGTCTGGGTCGCCAGGTCGTCGGCGTGGCGCACATTGCCTGACGAATCGAGATCGACCTGACCGCCGACGAAGATCATATCGCCACAGCGCAGCCCGTGCTTATGCGACAAATGAATGGGCCAATCCCAATGGCCCTCGGGCCATGAATGTGTTCGTGCCAACGTCATCGTGAATACTCCTCTTCGGCCGAAACACTACTCCCGCCCCACCCCCTTGACCACGCTTTCCCGGTAGAAGACGTAAATGCTGCTGGAGACGACAATGGCCGCGCCGGTGATGGTGTACATGTCGGGAAAATCGCCGAACACCAGATAGCCCGCCAGGGTGGCCCAAATCAGCTGGATAAAGCCGATCGGCGCCAGCACCGACGCCTGGGCCCGGCGCATGGCCTGGATGATGCAGTAATGGCCGGCACCGCCCAACATGCCGACGCCGATCATCACCAGCCAGTCGAAACCGCTCATGGGAACCCAGACAAACGGCGCGGCCACGGAAAACAGGACAATCCCGACGATAGCCGTATAGAGAAACGTGGTCACCGGTGGTTCGCTGGCGGCGAGAATTCGCGTGACAATCTGATAAAGCGCATAGCACAGCGCCGTGCCGAGCGGCATCATCGTGGCCCAGTGGGCTGTCCCGAAGCCGGGTCGAATGATGATCAAGGCGCCAAGCAGACCAATGATCACCGCGGTCCAGCGCCTCGTCCCGACCTTTTCGCCAAGCAGAGGTATCGCCAGGGCGGTCACCATCAGGGGCGCTACGGCGCCAATGGCGGCGGAATCGGCGAGCGGGATGTAGGTGATGGCGACAAAGAAGGTGAGCGTCGCGCCCATCAGCAGCAAGCCGCGCAAGACCTGGAGCACCGGTCGCCGGGTGCGCAGCATGTAGCGCGGCCTGACCCCGCCAACAATGAACGGCACCAGCAACAGTTGGAACAGATAGCGGCCCCAGGCGATCTGCAAAATGGGATAGACCACCATGAGATGCTTCGCCCCGGCATCGAGACCGGCGAAAAGAATGCCTGATAGGATTATCAGCAGGATGCCGCCCCGGGTGTCAGCGATCCAGGCATCGTTCTGTCCCTGGGTCGTCACCGTGCGCTCCTGGCGATGCTTTCGCGGTAGATAACGTAGACCCCGCTGGAAACCACCACGAGAGCCCCGAGAATGGTGTAGTTGTCCGGGAAGTCATCGAACACCAGATAGCCCAGGATCGTGACCCAGACCAACTGAATGTAACCGAACGGCGCCAACAGGGAGGCCGGCGCGCGGCGCAACGCGTGAATGAGCAGGAAGTGGCCGCCACCGCCAAGCAAGCCGAGCATCATCAGCAATCCCCAGCCCGCCAGGTCGGGGGTTTGCCAGACGAAGGGCATGGCCCCGGTCAGCACCACGGTGCCGACCACGCCCGAGTAGAAGAACGTGGTCACTGGCGGATCGACATGCGCCAGCATGCGGGTGGTGATCTGATAGAACGCATAGCAGGTAGCGCTGGCCAACGGCAGCAGAGCGACAACGCCGAACACGCCGGAACCAGGGCGGATAATGATCAACGCGCCCACCAGCCCAATGCTCACGGCGGTCCAGCGCCGGGCGCCAACCTTTTCACCGAGAAACGGGATCGCCAGCACGGTGATAAGCAACGGCGCCACCATGCCGATGGACGAAGCGTCGGCGACGGGCATGGTGCGCACGGCGATGAAAAACGTCAACGACGCGCCGACCTGCAGCATAGAGCGCAAAATCTGCAACCCGGGGCGCCGGGTTCGCACCAGGTCGCGAAGGCGCGCGCCGCGAATGATGAAGGGCAGCAGGGCGATCTGGAAAAGATACCGTGCCCAGGCAATTTCCAGCACCGGGTAAAACGCACTGAGATACTTCACTCCGGTATCGAGGCCGGCGAAACACACCGTCGACGACATAGTGCAGGCAATGCCCACACGGGTATCGGCGAGCGGCTGTTCCTCAGCCACGGTCGCGGGATCTCCAGCCATTAGCGGCAGACGGTGTATTCGTGCTCGAGGCCGCTCAGCAACTCGGCCCCGGTTTCGGTGACGATCAGCGTATGGCCGAGCGACATGGCCAGGTTGTGTTCGGCATCGGCCAGGATGGCATGGAGAAACAGCACCATGCCCGGCGCCGCCGGCAGGGGATTGCCGGAGTAGAGCATGGGCGGCACGTCCATCCATGTCGGCCGATAGGTGGCGCCGAGGGAATAGCCGCAGGCGGCCATGCGGGAGTCCCTATAGCCGGCGGCGTCGAAGACACGGCGGTGGGCGTCGTCGATTTCCCCCACGGGCCGGCCCGGCACCACCGCCTCGGTCATGGCCGCCATGGCATCGCGGGTCGCCTCGAACATGTTCTGCTGGCGGTCGTTGCCTTTGCCAATGGCGATGGTACGCATGTAGCAGGCGTGATAGCGGCGAAAACAGGCGCCGAATTCCATGGTCAATTGGTCGCTGTCGCCAAGATTGGTGTAGCCGGTGCTGGCCCGCACCAGCAGGGCCCGGTCGCCGGAGCCGAACACCGGACCCGAGGCCGCCATATCGCCGCCGCCTCGCAGAATGGCGGCAATGCCGGCGGCATTAATCTCGCCTTCGAAGACGCCCGGCCCGGCGGTTTCGACCATGGCTTCCAGCGAGGCATCGGCGATGGCTGCGGCGCGGCGCACATAGTCCTGCTCGGCCGGTGACTTGACGATGCGCAAGGCCTGTATAACGCCCGAGCCGTCGGTCAGATCACACCAGCCGTCCAGGGCGCCGGCCACCTTGAGGTAGTTGGCCGGGGTCAGACCGTAGGTGTTGAGCTCGATGCCGACACGGCCGCCGGCGAGGCCTTTCTCGGCGAGAATGTCCTTGAGATCATCGGCCGGATTGACCCCCTCGGCATCATACCAAAGCCGAATGTCCTCGATCACCGAGGTCCGTTTGGCCTGTTCAAAGTCGGGCAGCCGGGTCAGCAGGGTGATCGGCTGATCGTCGGCGGTCAGCACGGCGCATTGAAAGAAGACATAGCCCGAGGTGTCGAAGCCGGTCAGGTAGTAGTGGTTCTCCTGACCGAATATCAACAGGGCGTCGAGACCCGCGTCTCGCAGCGCCTGGCGTGCCGCGTCGGTGCGCGCGGCAAATTCGTCGCGCGAAAAATGCAAGGCCATAGGTGACTCCTCCGGGGCGTTGGATCGCCGCAAAACTGTAGCACAGCAAGCCGCCACGCATAGGGTGACGAGGCCCGGCCGGCGGAGTTTCTTAGGAGCCCGTGATCGACTTTTTAGTCAGGGTTTCGAGGCGGTCGAGAAAGCCGTCCATACCCTCGCGATTGATCACCGCGGCAAAGTCCGATCGCTGGGTCACAATCAGACTGATGCCCTCCACCACCACATCGATGACCTTGAAGCCGCCACCACTCGGGCGCACCCGGAATGCGACTTTTGCCGGCGGCCCGGATGATCGCTCGATATTGCCTTCAACCAGGGTATCACCGTCGGCGATCGACCGGCTGCCGGTGACGGCCAATGCCTTGCCGGAATACTGGCCGAACAAGCCGCCATAGGTGGTGACGATAAAATCAGGATAAAGCTCGCCATAACGGGCCTTCTGCTCGTCCGTGGCGAGACGCCAGAAGCGCCCCAGCACAACGCGGCTCACGGCGGCAATATCGATGTTATCGACCAGCATGCGGCGCAATTCCTCGTGGCGCGCGGTCTCGGCCAGGTCCTCGCGGCCGAGAAGCGCCACGGTAATCTCGCCAAGGCGCTGAACATAGCCGCTGGCATCCTCGGCCCGGACCGATGGCGCGCCAATCAACAACACCCCGACCATGGCGATAGCCCGCACCCAACAGATCGCCCGCATACCGCATACCCCTATCAAAAACTCACCCCTTGGCCCCGACGCCAGACCGGCGCTAAGGTGCCAAAACCGAAATTCAATGTATGGCCCCACCCCATGACGTCAACTGCCTTTCCCAATCTATTCTCACCGCTCACCATCGGCAACACGACGATTAAGAATCGGATCTTTTCCACTGGCCACGACACCATGTTGCCCGATCACGGCCTGATCGGCGACCGTCTTGTGGCCTACCACCAGGCGCGGGTCGAGGGCGGCGCCGGGCTGATTGTCCTCCAGGTCGCGGCGATTCACGAGTCGGCTCATTATACCAGCCATATTCTGACCGCCACCGACGACGAGTGCATTCCCGGCTACCGGCGCATTGCCGAGATGTGTCACGGCAATGATTGCAAGGTGTTCGCCCAGTTATTTCACCCCGGGCGCGAGGTGATGGACGCGGATGACGGCGCCCTGCGAGTGGCTTACGCGCCGTCGGCAACCCGCAGTGAGCGCTTTCATGTCATTCCCCGGGCCATGAACCGGACCATGGTCCACGAGGTCATCGACGGCTACCGCTTGAGCGCGGAGCGCATGCTCAAGGCCGGTATCGACGGCGTCGAACTGATTGCCAGCCACGGCTACCTCTTGGCCCAGTTCCTCAACCCTCGAATCAATCGCCGTGAGGACGAATATGGTGGCTCCTTCGAGAACCGCTTGCGGTTTTTCCGCGAGGCCATTGCGGCCTGCCGCCGGGGTGGTGGCGACGACATGGTGGTGGGCCTGCGCATTTCCGGCGACGAAAAAGACCCCGAGGGTCTCAACGAGCCCGAAACCCTGGAAGCCATCGTCGCCCTCGGTGATGAACTCGACTACGTCAACGTCATCGCCGGCTCCTCCGCATCGGTCGGCGGCGCGGTCCATATTGTGCCGCCCATGAATATCGAAACCGGCTACGTGGCGCCGTTCGCCGCCACGGTCAAAGCCCAGGTCGATATTCCTGTCTTCGTGGCCGGGCGCATCAACCAACCACAGATCGCCGAGCAGGTGCTGAGCACCGGTCAGGCCGACATGTGCGGCATGACCCGGGCCATGATCGCCGACCCGGAATTGGCCAATAAGTCGGCGTCCGGGCGCAGCGACGACATCCGTGCCTGCATCGGCTGCAACCAGGCTTGTGTCGGCCACTTCCACATGGGTTTTCCGATCTCCTGCATCCAGCATCCGGAGACCGGCCGTGAAACCCGTTTCCGTACTAAGACGCCGGCCGCGGCGCCAAGGAACGTCATGGTCATCGGCGGTGGACCCGGCGGCCTAAAGGCTGCCGCCGTGGCCGCGGAACGGGGGCACAAGGTGACTCTTTACGAGGCCGGCTCCCAACTTGGCGGCCAGGTGTTGCTGGCCCAGCTGCTGCCCGGCCGGGCCGAGTTCGGCGGGTTGGCCACCAACCTCGCCCGCGAGGTCGAACTGGCCGGGGCCACGGTCGTCACCAACACCACCGTGGATCGCGCCCTGGTCGAGGCCGAAGCGCCCGACGCGGTGATCATCGCCACTGGCGCCGTGCCCCACTGGCCCGACATCGAGGGCGCCGACGAGGCCCATATTGTCGATGCCTGGCAGGTGCTCAAGGGCGAAGCCAATGTGGGTGGGTCAGTGGTAGTGTCGGACTGGCACTGCAACTGGATCGGCCTCGGCGTGGCCGAGAAGCTGGCGCGCGACGGCTGCAGCGTGAAACTGGCAGTCACCGGCCTGGTCGCCGGCGAGCACATACCGTTCTACGTGCGCGACGCCTGGAACGGGGTGCTCCACGGCCTTGGCGTCGAGGTTATCCCCTACGCCCGGCTGTTCGGCGCCGACGCCGATACGGTCTATATGCAACACAGTGCCAGCGCCGAACCCATGATCTTCGAAGGCGTCGATACCCTGGTACTGGCCCAGGGCCACGAGTCCGTCGACGGCCTGGAAGCCGAATTGGACGGCCTCGACATCGAGGTCCACATGATCGGCGATTGCCTAACGCCGCGCACCGCCGAAGAAGCGGTGTTCGAGGGACTCAAGGTGGCGGTGGAACTGTAGGGACTAGAGGTCCTTACACACCCGCATGGCGTCGAACATGGCGGCGTGGACGTTGCGGCTGGCCCAGGCGTCGCCGATGCGGTAGAGGAAGAAGTCCCCTGCCGGGTTGTTGTCGATGGTCTGGGGGCCGTAGTCGGCCAGGGCTTCGAGGTCCATTTGGCCGAGGTTGCGCGATTGCGGCTTGAGGGCGAGATAGAGGTCGTCGTTGGGCACCGTGCCGTAGTCGCCGACCACCTGATCGACCACCCGCTCTTCGATGATCTCGTGGTAGGTGTTCTCGAGCACGGCGACGAGCTTGTTGCCCTCGGCGCGCAGTGCCGTCAGTTGCCGATCGACGGTGAGCGTCACACCCAGGCGATAGATTTCGCCCATATGGGCCCCCAGGTTGACGACCCCCACTTCGAGACCGTGGGCGCGGTCCGGGGTAACCATTTCGACGTTGCTGCCCTGGGCCGCGGTGAACTGGGCGCAGCTCAGCCCGCCGTGACCGCCGGCCTCGTCGATGATCAGCACCTCGTGGCCCGGCTCGACCTGTCCGGCGAGCAGGTCCCACATGGTGGTGGCCAGTTCGGCGCCTTCGAAATGGCCGACCACGGGCAACCCGCCGGTGGCAATGACCACCACATCGGGTTTCTCGGCCATGACGTCCGCCGCGTCGGCCAGCGCGTTCAGGCGAATTTCGACGCCCAGCGCCTCGACCTGGCCGGCGAGCCAGTCGACGATGCCCGAGAGGTCGCGCCGCCAGGTGCCCTTCGAAGCCAGGTTGAGCTGGCCGCCGAGCGCCGTCCCGGCCTCGAACAGCACCACCGAGTGGCCTCGCGACGCAGCCACCCGCGCGGCTTCGAGCCCGCCGGGGCCGCCGCCAACCACGGCGACCCGGCGCGCTATGCCGGCGCCCTTCTCGATGTGGTGCGACAGGTGCTCCTCACGCCCGGTGGCGACATTGTGCATGCATATCGCCCCGGTGGAGGTGCCGACCCGGTCGATACAATAGGTCGCGCCGACGCAGGGCCGGATGTCCGCCTCGCGGCCTTCGCGCAGTTTGTTGACGTGGTGCGGATCGGCGATCAGGGCGCGAGTCATGCCGACCATGTCGATGCGGCCGTTCTCGACGGCGTGAGCGGCGGTGGCGGCGTCGGTAATGCGGGTGGCGTGGAACACCGGCAGATCGACCCGATCCTTGACCGCCGTGGCGAGGTCGAGATAGGGCGCCGACGGCACCTGCATGGTCGGATACATCTCGTGGGTCGATTTGTAGTCCGCCGAGCGACCGCCGACGACGCTGACGAAATCGACCAACCCGCTGGCCGCATAGACCCCGGCGATCTCAATGCACTCATCCGGATCGAGGCCACCCTTGGTCATCTCGTCGCCCGAGATTCGGATACCGAGCATGTAATCATCGCCAACCGTGGCGCGCGCCGCCGCGATGATCTCAAGGCCGAGGCGCATGCGGTTCTCCAGTGACCCACCGTAGTCGTCCTCGCGCTGGTTGGTCAGCGGCGACCAGAACTGGCCGATCAAAGTGTCCGTTTTGCAGCCGATCTCAACGCCATCGACACCGGCCTCGCGCACGCGCCCGGCGGTGGCGGCGAAATCGTGCACCATGCGGGCCAGATCATGGCTCTCCATGGCGGCGGGAAAGGCCCGGTGCATGAGCTCGCGGCGCACCGACGGCGCGAACACCGGCAACCAGTTGCTCTCGTCCCAGCGTTCACGGCGACCGCCATGGACGAGCTGGGCGGTGCAGGCGGCACCGTGTTCCTGGACCGCCTCGGCCATGCGCCGCAAATCCGGTATCAGGGTGTCGACCGAGCCGTTCAACTGCCATAGTAGTAGCAACCCTCGACCGACACCGTGGTGGCGCCGGCGAACTGCACCAGGCGGACGCCGCCCTTGGCCTTCTCGGCCTCGTAAAGCACATATTTGTCCGTCGTCCGGCCACCCGCCGCGTAGCTCGGCTGATGGCTGGTGCTGAGGAAGCGGTTGCGGATGGTGACGTTCTTGATGGTCAGCGGTTGGAACAAGGTGTCGTAGGCCGCCATGGTATTCCCCCCTAACTTACAGGTCCTTGCACACCCGCATGGCGTCAAAAATGGCGGCATGGACGTTGCGGCTGGCCCAAGCGTCGCCGATGCGGTAGAGGAAAAACTTGCCCTCCTGGTTGGTGTCGATGGCCTGGGCCCGGTACTCGGCCAGGGCATCAAGGTCCATCTCACCAAGATTGCGCGATTGCGGCTTGAGGTTGAGATAGAGGTCATCGTTGGGCAGGGTGCCGTAGTCGCCGATCACCTGATCGACCACCCGCTCTTCGATGATCTCCCGATAGGTATTCTCCAGCACGGCGACGAGCTTGTTGCCCTCGGCCCGTACCGCCGTCAGTTGCCGGTCGACCGTAAGCGTCACGCCCTGGCCATAAAGCTCACCCATATGGGCCGCCAGATTGACCGCCCCCACTTCGAGGGCATGGGCGCGGTCCGGGCTGACCATTTCGACCTTGCTGCCCTGGTTGGCGGCGAACTGGGCGCAACACAAGCTGCCGTGGCCGCCGGCCTCGTCGATGAGCAGGATTTCGTCGCCCGGCTCGACTTGCCCGGCGAGAACGTCCCACACCGTGGTCGCCAGATCGGCGCCCTCGAAGTGCCCGACCACGGGAAGCCCACCGGTGGCGATGACGACCACATCGGGCTTCTCGGCCACCACGTCCTCGGCGTCGGCAAGCGTGTTCAGACGAACATCGACGCCGAGGGTCTCGATCTGACCGGCGAGCCAGTCGACGATGCCCGAAAGACCGCGCCGCCAGGTACCCTTGGAGGCGAGATTAAGCTGACCGCCGAGTGCCGTTCCGGCCTCGAACAACACCACCGAATGTCCGCGCGCGGCTGCGACACGCGCGGCTTCGAGGCCGCCGGGTCCGCCGCCGACCACGGCGACGCGCCGCGGCGCGGCGGAGCCGTTGGCGATGTCATGAGAAAGATGCTGTTCCCGCCCGGTGACCACATTGTGAATGCAATAGGCACCCTCGGCCGTGGCGACCCGGTCGATACAGTAGGTGGCGCCGACGCAGGGCCGGATATCGGCCTCGCGGCCCTCGCGCAGCTTGTTGACATGATGCGGATCGGCGATGAAGGCGCGAGTCATGCCGATCATGTCGATACGGCCGTTTTCCACCGCATGGGCGGCGGTGGCGGCGTCGGTGATCCGGGTCGCGTGAAACACCGGAAGATTGACCCGGTCCTTGACCGCCGTGGCGAGATCGAGATAGGGCGCCGACGGCACCTGCATGGTCGGATACATCTCGTGGGTCGACTTGTAGTCGGCCGAGCGGCCGCCGACGACACTGACAAAATCCACTAGCCCGCTCGCCGCATAGGTGCCGGCGATATCGACACAATCCTCGATGGTCAGGCCTCCCTTGGTCATTTCGTTGGCCGAGAGCCGCATTCCCATCATGTAATCATCGCCGACCGTCCGGCGCGCGTTGGCCAGAACCTCCAGCCCGAGGCGCATGCGGTTCTCCAGGGAGCCGCCGTGGTCGTCGTCGCGCTGGTTGGTCAGTGGCGACCAGAACTGGCCGATGATGCCGGGTGGGATGCAACTGATTTCGACGCCATCGACACCGGCCTCGCGCACCCGACCGGCGGTGGCGGCAAAATCGCGCACCATGCGGGCCAGATCGTGGTCTTCCATGGCGGCGGGAAACGCCCGGTGCATGAGCTCGCGGCGCACCGACGGGGCGTAGACCGGCAACCAGTTGCTCTCGTCCCAGCGCTCGCGGCGGCCGCCGTGGGTGAGTTGAACGGTGCAGGCCGCGCCGTGTTCCTTGACCGCCGCCGCCATGCGCCGCAAGTCGGGGATCACCGCGTCGGTCGAACCGTTCAACTGGCCATAGTAATAGGTGCTCTCCACCGACACGGTGGTGGCGCCGCCGAACTGCACCAGGCCGACACCACCCTTGGCTTTCTCCGCTTCGTAAAGCACATAGCGATCCGTCGTCCGGCCGCCGGACGCATAGCCCGGCTGGTGGCTGGTACTGAGGAAGCGGTTGCGAATGGTGACGTTCTTGATAGTCAGTGGCCGGAATAAGGCATCGTAGGCCGCCATGGTAATCTCCCCCGTGTTTTCACAGTCGTCCGCGTGCGTTAGTCAGCTTTCCGAAGAAGCTCCAACGCCGGCCCAAGCCGCTCGATCGCACCTGTCGATATGTTGTCGACGCTGATTTGCAAATGATCGATCCCTTCGCGGCGGTAGGCCCGCAGACCTTCCGCGATCTCTTCGGGTCCGCCGCTCAAGGGCGCGAACGGTTCATAGTCGTGACTGGTGGGCAACGATTCCCACCAGGGATTATCATTGGACTCAGCGGTCAGCACCGAGACCGACCGCTGCAATGTCGCCGGATCGCGCCCAACCTCTTGGCAGGCCTCGTCGACCATGGCGCGCAATGGCACTACACCGCTGGGACTGTTGTTGGTTCGGGTCCAGTAGCTGTTCCACATATCGGCGTATTTGGCGGTCAGCCGGAGCATCTTGTGGCCGGTGGTGCCGATCATGATGGGCGGGCCTTCGGGCCGGGGGCCGCGCGGCCTAAGCACGCAATCGCGAGCCTCATAGTATTTGCCGACGAAATCGATCTCGCCGTTGCGCAGCAGGCCGTGGACGATCTGCAATGCTTCCTCGAACCGCTTAAAGCGGTTGTCGTAAGGATAACCGAAAGCGGTGTACTCGCGCTTGTGATAGCCCGCGCCAATACCCAGGATCAGCCGGCCGTCGCTGATTTCATCGACCGTGTCGGCGATCTTGGCTAGCAGGGCCGGGTTGCGAAACCCCATGCCGAGGACCAGGTGACCCAACTCGACGGTCTTGGTATGAGCGGCAATGGCCGTCAGCATGGCCCAGGATTCGCGGTTGCCATTGGGCTCTGCATTGCCCTCGTAGTGATACAACAGATGATCGTCGACCCAGATTGAATCGAAGCCGGAGTCCTCGGCGGCCATGGCAATATCGCGGAGTTCTTTCCAGCCGAGACCCGTCCGGTCGTTCAGGGGCATGTCCAGGCCAACCTTCATACGGCCTTGTGTCGCGCTCATGGTCTCTCTCCTCCAGTTTCCAGCCTTGGACAAATCATCACACATTGAACGAGCCATGGCCAAGCGCGGAATGGCGGCGGCCAACGACTGAAACCTGTCAGTTGGGTCTCCGGGCAACACAGGTGACGCCGCGCGCGACCAATTTAAGGCACAGGGTATCGGCACTGCCGCCATCGACGACGGGGCCGGCCTGAAGGCGGTAGAAAACGCCTTTTTCACGGCCAAAGTCGACTTGAAACAGAGCGGCGCTAAGCGGCCCCAGCAAATCCTTGTTTTCCGTGACCAGAAGCCGCCAGCTGACTTCCGCATCATAGATACCGCGATAGGAGGCGAGGTAGATGCGATGGGTCTGATCAAAGCCGGCAAA
Source organism: Alphaproteobacteria bacterium (assembly GCA_046582535.1). GTDB lineage: Bacteria > Pseudomonadota > Alphaproteobacteria > JAAXGF01 > JAAXGF01 > JAYZAP01. The sequence goes on along the minus strand of JAYGEF010000124.1, from coordinate 8,134 downwards.
CTGGCTCCCCGATATTGGGATCAGCGGCGACCCGCCGGCGGGCCGCGTGACGTCGAGATCTCCCGACGATTCATAAATCACCGATGTGGTGCTTAGCTCAAGGGCGAGCTGCGCGTCGCTGTCGGTATCATCCGCGTCATCCGCGACCTCGACCACGTCACCCCTAAGCATGGCAAGTTGGTGTTGGGCCAACTCGTAGCCCTGGGCCGCCGCCTCGCCGTACCACCGCTCGGCCGCGTCGAGATCGCGCAAAACTCCGGTACCGTGTTCATAGACCAGGCCCAACTGGTACTGGGCGCGCTCACTGCCTTGGGCCGCCGCCATGTGCCACCAGGCAATGGCTTTGGTCCAGTCAGCCTCAACGCCCTCGCCACGGGCATACATGCCGCCAATCTGGGTTCTCGCCCGCATGGAACCCTGTTCGGCGGCAAGGCCGAACCAGTGCGCTGCCTGGGTCTGGTCACGGGCGACCCCCTGACCCTTGTAATAGAGCATGGCGAGGCCGAACTGGGCTTCCACATGGCCGCCCTCGGCCGCCGGCCGCCATTCCGTGTAGGCAACCGCATACTCACCATCGAGAAAGGCGGCAAAACCACTGTCGAAATCCGCCCGCGCAGATCCCGGCGCCAGGGCGACGGCGACAAGCGAAATTACATCAAACCAACCAAGCACTCCCCTCATTCCCCGACTCCCAAAAATTCGACCCCCAGCCTATCCCACGGGACGCAACGGTGAAACCTTGCACCGCCACCCAGCCGGGGGTATGACGGTCGCCCCACAGCGCAACCACGACGAATTGTAATGCCCCTGCCCAACAGCGACCAACTGGCGGCCGAATTGTGCCGCATCGCCCACGCTGCCGGTGATGTGATCATGGCCATATACCGCAGCGAAATCACCACTCGGACCAAGGCCGACGCATCGCCGGTAACCGACGCCGATGAGGCCGCCGAGCGGCTTATCATCGAGGCCCTTGAGATCATGGCGCCGGAAATCCCCATCGTCGCCGAAGAGCGTGCCGCCGCCGGACAGACACCGGATGTGGGCGACGCGCCGTTCTGGCTGGTCGATCCCCTGGACGGAACCAAGGAGTTTATCAGCCGCAACGGTGATTTCACGGTCAACATCGCTCTGATCCGCGACGGTGTGCCGGTGGAAGGGGTGGTTCACGCCCCGGCGGTACCGGTGACCTATTTCACCAAGGCGGGCGCCACCCATATCATCGAGGATGGCGGCGCGGCGAGGCCGATAACCGTGCGTAGCCCCGACGCCGACGGCATGGTCGCCGTGGTCAGCCGCTCGCATTATTCCGCCGAAACCGCCGATTTTCTCGCCGACTACACGGTAAAAGCCGAGCGCGCCGCCGGCAGTTCCCTGAAATTCGGCCTGGTCGCCAGCGGCGCCGCTGATCTTTATCCCCGCCTCGGCCGGACCATGGAGTGGGACACCGCCGCCGGCCATGCGGTGGTGCTGGCCGCCGGCGGCAGCGTCCGTACCTTGGACGGCCTCCCTCTTCGCTATGGTAAGCCCGGCTTCGAAAATCCCCATTTCGTGGTTCGTGGCGTAGACTGAGGGACCATGTCCGGTTCGACCATAGACGCCACGCCTGACGCCATTGCTCGTGGCGCGGCGCTGTTGTGCGACGGTCAATTGGTCGCCTTCCCCACCGAAACGGTCTATGGCCTGGGCGCCGACGCCACCAGCGAGTCCGCCGTGCAAGCGTTGTTCGCGGCCAAGGGGCGGCCGGCCAACAACCCCTTGATCGCCCATGTGGCTGACACCGACGCGGCCCGCAATGAGGCCCCGTTCGACGACCGGGCCGAGCGTCTGGCCCGGCGCTTCTGGCCCGGCCCCCTGACCTTGGTACTGCCGCGCCGTGAAAATTCACAATTGATTCCCCAGGTCAGCGCCGGCCTTACGACCGTGGCCCTGCGAGTGCCCGATCATCCGGTTGCCGGCGCCCTGCTACGCCAGACCGGCCGGCCCATCGCCGCGCCCAGCGCCAATCCCTCGGGGCGCTTGAGCCCGACCACCGCCGCTCATGTGAGCGACGGCATGGGCGACCGGGTCGCCCTGGTGCTCGACGGCGGCCCCTGCCCGGTTGGCCTGGAATCAACCGTCGTTGGCCTGGCCGGCGAAGCCCGGTTGCTGCGGCCCGGCGGCCTTGCCCGGGCCGACATTGAAGCCGAGATCGGTCGCCTTGGCGCTCCCGAGGGCAACGTTCTACAGGCTCCCGGTATGATGGCCAGTCATTACGCCCCAACCCTGCCCTTGCACCTTAACGTCGATCAAGCGCGGGCCGGGGAAGCCCTGCTTGGCTTCGGCTCTTGCCCCGAGGCAACACTCAATTTGAGCCCGACCGGCGATCTCGACGAGGCCGCCGCCAACCTCTACGCTATGCTTCACGCCTTGGATCGCGCTGATTTTTCCGCTATCGCTGTAACGCTCATTCCCAGCGAAGGCGCGGGCGTGGCGATCAACGACCGTTTACGGCGCGGCGCGGCGCATACGGACCAACCGAAACAAGCCCACGGCCAAACCAACGGATAGACCCATGGACACCACCCCAACCATCGCCGCGACGATACCCGACGGCGTCATGGACCGCCTCAAGGAAGCCCTCGGTCCCGGCGGCTGGATCGATGATGCCCATGACATGGCGCCCTACCTCACCGACCGGCGCGGATTGTATCGAGCCGCGTCGGCCCTGGTGACGCGGCCCAAATCGGTAGCCGATGTCCAGGCGGTGGTGCGCATTTGTGCCGAGGCCAACGTTGGCATTGTGCCCCAGGGCGGCAACACCGGCCTGACATGCGGTTCCGTTCCTAACGAGCTGGGCAACGAAATCGTCCTTAGCCTGAGCCGCATGAAAACCATCCGTGAGATCGACGCCGCGAACTCCACCATTACCGTCGAGGCCGGCTGCGTCCTGGCTGATATTCAAACCGCCGCGGCCGAGGCCGACCGCCTGTTTCCCCTCAGCCTGGGCGCCGAGGGCAGTTGCATGATCGGCGGCAACCTATCGACCAATGCCGGCGGCACCGGGGTACTGCGCTACGGCAACGCTCGCGACCTGGCCCTCGGGCTCGAGGTGGTGCTGCCCGACGGCAGCTTGTGGGATGGCCTTCGGGGCCTGCGCAAAAACAACACCGGCTACGACCTCAAGCACCTTTTCATCGGTGGCGAGGGTACCCTTGGCATTATCACCGCGGCGGTGATGAAGCTGTTCCCCCTGCCCCGCGATACCCTGACCACCTTCGCCGCGGTGCCCGACATTCAAAGCGCCATGACGCTGTTTTCCCGCACCCGCGCGGCCGCCGGCGAAACCCTGAGCGGCTGCGAGACCCTGCCCCGCACCTGTATCGACATCGTGCTGCGCCACCTCCCCGACTGCCGCGACCCCCTGGCTGAGGCGCACCCTTGGTACGTGCTGTTGGAACTCACGGCGACAACGCCGCGAAGCGACCTTCAGGGAACCATGGAAGAGATTCTCGGCGAGGCCGCCGAGGCCGGAGTGGTGCTCGACGCCACCATCGCCGCCAACACCGAACAGGCCAAGGCTCTATGGGCTCTGCGCGAAGGTATTGCCCAGATCAAACCGGATGAAGGCGCCAGCACCAATCACGACGTATCGCTGCCGCTATCGAAGGTCGCCGACTTCGTCGATGAGGCGATAGCCGCGGTCGAATCCCAGTTTCCCGGGGTCCGGGCCCTGGCCTTCGGTCATCTCGGCGATGGCAACATCCACTTCAGCGCCATGCAGCCGGTGGGCGCCGATCCCGACGAATTCATCAGCCATAACGCGGATGCCCTCTACCGCCTGGTCCACGACATCGCCCAGGGCATGGGCGGCAGCTTCAGCGCCGAACACGGCATCGGTCGCGTGCGCCGGGCTGAGTTCGAACACTACAAGAGCGACATCGAGATCGACCTCATGCGCCGCATCAAGACCGCCTTCGATCCCCAGGGCCTGATGAACCCGGGCAAGGTGCTGGACCCAAACTAAGCCTCGTCGATAACGCGGTTCTCACCGCTCAGGAAGACCGCCACCACACAGCCCTTGGGGGAGTGCGACGAGTGGCTGGTGCCCGGTGCGAAGCTGACGAAATCGCCGGCCTTGAAGACCGTGCCGTCGTCGTCGACCAGTTCGCCCTCGATCATCAGGAAATGCTCGCCGCCGGTATGGATGTGGGGCACCGACGTGCCGCCCGGTTCAAATTTGACCATGAAACATCCCATGCCGGTGGCCTCATCGACACGGACTGGCAACCAGGTCATAGTCTCCGCCGATATACCGCAGCGGTCATAGGTCTCGTAAGCGGTGTTTCGCGTATCGACAATTATTCGGTCGCTCCCGGATTCACTCATGGCACATCGCTCCTTTCTATTATATCGGCGGTCAAACCGCCGTTCCGTCCATCCAGATCTCGCAGTCAGCCGCCCGGGCGGCAAAATCGCCGGTGCCGAACAATCCCGGCCGCTTGGCGCCGTCAGGAGCGCTGGCCCATTCGAAGGCAAACTCGCTGGATCGTTTCAGCCGTTGAACTATAGCGCTTGCTTCGACGCCGACAAACGCCGGCGCGGTGGTTTGAAAAATCGCGTCATCGACACGCAGATAGCGAATCGAGTCATCATCGTTGTTGGAGCCGACGACCACCGTCCAGGCCGCCGGCCCGGCATCGGCATCCTTCGACATCACGGCCACGACGTTGCGGCCGAAAGCAATCACCGCGCAATGGCGCGCGCCGGTTTCACTGTCGCGCGCCCGTTCAACCCGCCACGCCATGGGAAGCGCCGTCACCGGGACGACACCGCCGACCAAAACGACCGCCAGGAGGGCCGGAACAACTACCCCACGGCTTTTGCCGCCAGGCAGAGATTGGTCAATTTAGCGACGGCGGAATCCCGGGTCTGCATGCCGAGGCCGCAGTCGGGCGCGGCGATCAGCCGGTGGGCGTCGATATGATCGAGCGCCTTCTCCAGCCGATCGACGATTTCCTCGACCGGTTCGACCCGCGACTTGGCGATAGCCACGGCACCGAAGATAATTTTGATACGCTCGAACTTCTCGAGCAGCGCGAGATCATTGTGCTGGTGGGCGTCCTCGATGGAGACCGCCTCGATGGTGCCGCCCTCGAGGCCGTCGGCCAGGGTGAAATAGGCGGTGCGCTCGGCCTTGAGGTAATCCTCCTGGTCGAGTTTCTCGGGATAGCCGCAACACATGTGCATGGCCCGGGTGGTCGCCTCGGGCACCTTGTGAAAACATCGCTCCAGGTTGTCGATGCCGTAGGCGATTGCCTCGTCGGGCCAGCGGGCGAACAGCGGCTCGTCGATCTGAATCCACTGGCAGCCCGCGTCGGCCAAGGCACGAACCTCGGTGTTGATGGCCTCGGCCAGGGCGACGCCGACGGCGCGCTTGTCGTTGTAGTAGGCGTCGGCGACAGAGTCGGTAATGGTCAGGGGACCCGGCACGGTCATCTTGACCGGCCGGTCGGTGCAAGCCTGGGCGATACGCCACTCGTCGGCCAGGAACGGCCTGCCGGCCGCCAATGGACCGGTTATGGTCGGCACCGCGCCGCTCCAGGCCCCATTGCGCATAGCCTTTTCGGTCAAATTTTCAAAGTCGAAACCGGCCAGGTGCCGACAGTGATAGTGGATGTAGTTGTCGCGCCTGATTTCGCCGTCTGTCGGAATGTCGATACCGGCATTCACCTGGTCGGCGACCGCCTCGCGGGTGGCACGCACGAAAGTTTCCTCGACCTCGTCGCCGGCGTCGCGAATGAACGCGGTGTAGTCGCTGGTCGGATCGCTGGTGTTGGGGCCCTGAAGGCTGCGGAACCAATCGGGTGCCTTGACGTAGTCGGGCTTGGGATAGGCCCCGATGGTGGTGGTTAAGAGCGGCATGTGAACCTCACGGCGTTGGACTGTTCCCCGAAACCTACACCGCACATCGCCTCCCGCCAAAGCCAATTTCGCGGTTTGACGACGCGGCGGTCGCGGCGACAATGGGCCGCCCGTTCCATCAGGAGGAAAACTGCCGTGTCCGATGATCTTGCCTATACAAGCGCCACCGACCTACTTATCGCCTACCGTGCAAAAACCCTGTCGCCGGTCGAGGCTACAAGGGCGGCGCTGGCGCGCATCGATGCCCACGACGAATTGCTCAACGCCTACCTGTTGGTCGATCACGACGGCGCCCTGGCCGCCGCCCGGGAGTCCGAGGCGCGCTGGGCCAAGGGCGAGCCGCGCGGCCTGGTCGATGGCGTGCCGACATCCATAAAGGACGTGTTGCTGACCAAGGGCTGGCCAACCCTGCGCGGTTCCAGGACTGTCGATCGAGACCAGCCGTGGGACGACGACGCCCCATCGGTGGCGCGCATGCGCGACCATGGCGCGGTCTTCCTGGGCAAGACCACGACCCCCGAGTTCGGCCACAAGGGCGTCACCGACAGCCCGCTGAGCGGCATCACCCGAAACCCGTGGAACACCGAACGGACCTCGGGCGGCTCGTCCGGCGGCGCGTCATCGGCGGTGGCCGCCGGCATGGGACCCCTGGCCTTTGGCACCGACGCCGGCGGCTCGATCCGCATTCCCGCCGGCTTCACCGGTGTGTTCGGCCACAAGCCGAGCTTCGGCCGGGTGCCGGCCTGGCCGGCCAGCCCGTTTTCGACCCTGGCCCATGTCGGACCCATGACCCGCACGGTGGCCGACGCAGCGCTCATGCTGACGGTGATCAGCGAGCCCGACGCCCGCGACTGGTTCGCCCTGCCCTTCGAGGCCCGCGACTATCGCGACGGCCTTTACGGTGGCGTCGAGGGCCTGCGCATCGCCTTCAGCCCGGACCTGGGTTACGCTCCGGTGGACGACGATATCGCCGCCTCCGTCGCGTCGGCAGCCCAGGTGTTCAGTGACCTCGGCGCCGAGGTCGAGCAGGTCAACCCCGGTTTCGACGATCCGACACAGGCGTTCCGAACCTTGGCCTGGGCCGGCCTCGCCCATGCCCTGGGCAACCAGCCGGATGAACAACTGGCGCTCATGGACCCCAGCGTCGCCGGGCTCATCGAGTTCGGCCGCGCCGTCAGCCGCGACGAGTATCTCGATGCGGTGGCAGTGCGCATCGCCCTCGGCAGCCACATGACCGCCTTTCACCAGCGCTACGATCTGCTGCTGACCCCGACCCTGCCGATCCCGGCCTTCGAGGTCGGGCTCTACATGCCCGAGGGTGACGATCTGCGCCAGTGGATCGACTGGTCGCCGTTCAGCTACCCCATCAACATGACCCAACAGCCCGCCGCCTCGATCCCCTGCGGCTTTACTATGGGCGGCCTGCCCATCGGCCTGCAGATCATCGGCCCCATGCACCGCGACGACATGGTCCTCCGCGCCGCCCAGGCCTATGAGCAGATCAACCCGGTCGGCCAGGAGCGCCCGGCATTGTAATTTGTAATTAAGGGACAGTGTATTTAATTAATTACGTAAGGCGTCCCCTTTATTAATAGAATTACCGCCCTGCCGCGTAGCACTGCATGTTGCGCGGGCTGGCGCCGGCGCGAAGCACGCCGTCTTCGTCCTGGGTCGCGGCGGTGACATAGCTGATTTCCCAGTCGCCGCGCATGTCGATTTCGTGGCCCCGGCTCTGCAACTCGGCGATGGTTTCTTTCGAGAACCGGCCTTCCAGGGCGAGATGGGCCGGCTTGCTTTCCCTGGGATAGAACGAGTTGGGCATGTGCTCGGTGTGGAACTGGGGCGACTCGATAGCCTCCTGCAGGTTCATGTCAAAGTGCACATGGCGCAGGAAGGCGTGCAGCGACCAGGTATCCTGCATGTCGCCGCCGGGGGTGCCGAAGGCCATGTAGGGCTTGGCGTCGCGCAGGGCCATGGACGGGGTGAGCGTCGTGCGCGGGCGCTTGCCCGGCTGCAGGCTGGCGGCGGTGTCGTCGTCAAGCCAGAACATCTGACCCCGGGCCGATACGCAGAAGCCGAGGCCGGGCACCGTCGGCGAGCCGTCGAGCCAGCCGCCGCTGGGTGTCGCCGCCACCATGTTGCCCTGGTTGTCGATGACGTCCAGATGACAGGTGTCGCCGCCGACAGCGCCGGCCGCCGCCGTGGCCGGAATTCCAGCCTTGGCGATGGT
>JAYGEF010000118.1:0-12025 GCA_046582535.1 Alphaproteobacteria bacterium | reverse complement strand
TCGTTGAGGATGGGGAGGCCGTTCACGGTGATGCCCGCCGCCGCCGCGCGCCGCAACACCGGTAGCGGCGACGCCATCGAGGAGCCGGATCGAGAAATCGATCGCGTCGCTGATCGCCGTCCCGCCGCCGCCGACCAGCCGTGGCGTAAGGTCGATCATGCGGGCGACCGCTTCGGCCGACGTCGCGTCGCGCACCACGGTCCAGCCAAACGCCAACGCCTGGCTCTCGGGGTTCGACCATTGGACCAACGTGACCGCGATACAGTTGGGGGCCGCCGCCTTGAGGTCAGCGCCAGCCGTGTTTTGATGCATGTCTCACCTTCCAGTTCGCCATCCTGTTTCCATGAGTCTAATCAGATGCGCGTACGATGCAATCGCGTGTCCAGTCTTCCGTCAGGACCGGTTTTTCGGGACGATCAAGGCATCGACCGCCAAAGCGCCCTGACCTTTCGGCAGGACGAGAAACGGATTGATGTCGATGCTGTCAATTCGCTCCGCATTCTCATGGGCAAAGACGGACAACCGCGACAGCGCCTCGGCGAGGGCGTCGGTATCCGCGGGCGCCGCGCCGCGGGCACCGTCGAGCAGCGGGAAGCCCTTGACCTCGCGCATCATCTCATGGGCTTCGTCAACGCCGAACGGCGCCAGACGCTGGGTCACGTCGCCCAATAATTCAACGAATATGCCGCCGAGCCCGAACAGCACGACCGGCCCAAACACCGGATCGACCGTGACGCCGAGAATGGTCTCGACACCGCCCGATATCATCGGCGCCACGGAGACCCCATCGACCTTGGCGTCCGGCCGGGCCGTCCTGGCGCGCTCGATCAGGGTGTCGTATCCTTGCCGCGCTGCGGCTTCATCGGCGACGTTGAGAAGCACTCCGCCAATTTCCGACTTGTGAAGAATGTCGGTGGAGACGAGCTTCATGGCGACCGAAAAGCCGACTTCGGCAGCCGAAATGCCGGCATCAATCGCTGTCGTCGCCAAACGTTCATCAACCACCGGAATGCCGGCTTTGGCGAAAAGGCGCTTGGCCTCGACTTCGTTCGGCAATTCGGCCGGCATCGTGACCGGCGCCGCAAGTGCCAAAGGCGCCGGTGGTTCGGACTTCGCGTATCCTTGCCCCATTCGGATCAAGGCCGCCGCCGCCATGACCGCGCGCGTCGGGTCCGGAATGACGAGAAAGTTTAAATCGTCAAATATTTTCCATGACTCGTCGTCCATGGCGATCGCGAGGATGATCGCCGCCGTCGGGTGCTTCTCGCGAACCCGGCTCAACCCTGCCTCGCGCAGAAACTCCGGCGACGTCATGCCGGCAAAATAGACGATGATCACGTCATAGCCGCCGTCTTCAATGATGATATTGAGGCATTGTTCGACGATTTCCTGCTGATTAACGGCCTGGCCGGTTATGTCCACCGGATTGCGCGTCCCCGCGAATGGAATGACGTCCTTAATTTTGGCCTGCGCCGCCGCTGACAGACGGGCGACATCGAGGCCGAGTTTAATCGCGTAGTCGGACATCAGAACGCCGACACCGCCCGAGATGGTGACGATACCGATGCGGTTGCCGGCCGGGAACAGGCCGCTGGTGAAGGCGTAGCCGACGTCAAAGAATTCATCCATGGTGTAGGCGCGGTAGGCGTTGTATTTAGTAAGGACCGTATCGACCACGCTGTCGGACCCGGCGAGGGAATTGGTGTGCGACAGGGCCGCCTCGGCGCCGACATCGCTGCTGCCGACTTTCATCACGACCACCGGCTTTCGCGCTTTCCGGGCCGCTTCCAGACCGGCCATCAATGTCGCGCCATCGTTGCTCGCCTCGAAATACATCAGGATCACCTTGGTCCCGGGAGCCTCGACATAGTAGTTCAGGCAGTCGGCCACGGTGACGTCGGCCTCGTTTCCCGTCGTCGCCCAAAGCCTGACACCGAGGTGCCGTTGGCGGGCTTCCGCGTAGGCGACGCTGCCAAAGGCGCCGCTTTGGCTGACGATGCTGACCGGCCCCAGCTCGGGCGGCAAATTCAACATAGAGGTGCCGAATGTGATCATCATATTGTGATCGAAAGCGGCGATCCCCATACAATTGGGTCCGACAATCCGCATGCCGGCTTGGGTTGCAATATGCTGCATTTCAAGCTGAGCCGCGCGGCCTTCACCGCCACTCTCGGCGAACCCCGAGGTGAATATGACCACCGCCTTGACGCCTTTGTCGGCGCATTCGCGGATCGCCTGCAAGGTCGCGGCGGCGGGCAGGGCAATGAGCGCCAGTTCGACCTCGCCGTCGACGTCGAGGATCGACTTATAGGCTTTCAGGCCCTGGACCTCGGGATAGTTCGGATTGATCGGATAGATCGGGCCGTCGAATTCATAGTGTTTGAGATATTTGACCGGCCGGCCGCCGATTTTATTTTCGTTCGTCGAGGCCCCCAGAATCGCCACCGATTTTGGCCGGAACAACGTCTCCAGTGAATTCTGACTCACCGCCTACCCCTCAATCCATTGGATGCTCATGCAGCGTACGATCACGAGCATCTGAGTAGTGTATAGGATGAGCCGCGAAAGCGCCCGAGTGTTGGACGTAGCGGCGCAGAGAATCAGGGTTGGACTTTGCTCGGCTTCGAACTCACCGGCATCGCCGCTATCGTTCTCAAGGTTTTAGGGGCGTAGGGCGCCGGCACGGACGTCGGACCCGAGGCGACACCTACAGGACAGCCAGGTTCACGAGTTCCTTCATGGTCCGATTAACTTCCTGGCTGGTCAGGCGCGCGGCCTTGTTGGTGGGCGCCAGTTTTTCATCGCGAAAAAACCGCGGCAATTCGTCGTCGGCGTCGGTGAAGCCGGCCAGCCGGTTGAACGCGGCCTCCAGTTTCAGGGCCCTTCTGCCGATGCCCACGACAAAGTCAGCATCGACGTGGCAATCAAAAGCATCGTTGATCGCGCCGGCGATCAATTCCAGGTTTTCGTTGGTGACCGAGCGGCCAAAAACGCAAAGCCCGAGGGAATCAGCGACCGCGCAGTTTACCTGTGTCTTGTAGCTCTCCCGCGCCAGTTCCTCGACGGTCTTGTCGTCGCACTTGAATGTCGGATCGTTGCCGGTGGTGTGGTCGGCGCCTGGTGCCGTGACCATCATGGATATGGCGGTGACCTCGATGATCCGCGGGTCATAAGCGCTGATCGCCTGCTTTTTGATGACCGGCACCCGCGCCACGCCGTAGTGTTCACCAACCCGCGCCGTACCTTGGGCAAGAAGGCGGCCGCGTTCGTTGCCGGCCAGCAGGTCCGCCATGCATTGGGTCATGAAGGCGACGTCGCCGAAGTCGGCTTGTCCGGCCTCCATAAGGACGCCGATGGTCGCGCCGATCTCGATGGTATCGATGCCCAGATCATTGGCGATTTCGTTCAGGCGCGCCACGTCGTCGGGGTCTTCCAGGCCACAGTTGGTGCCCAGCAGGCCGATGGTTTCGTACTCCAGCGGCGAGACCAATTCCCGGCCGTTGTCGTCAAAATAGACATTGGAGCATTTGATCAGACAGCCGGGCATGCAGGCATGAGAGGGGTTGCCGCCACGCGCCGTGTTCTGCTCGCGAATGAAATCGCCGCCCATTCGAAAGGGGCCTTCGTCGGGTGTTTTCTGCTGGCCCTTGGAGAAATTGTTCACCGGCAGGGCGCCCATGTAATTCGTCAGATCCGCCACCAACGCGGTCCCCGTGGTCTTCAAATTTTGCACCGGCGCCGATGCGTCGAGCAACTTACCATAGGTCTTGACCGCGCCCATGACGCCTCGGCGGTCGTGGAAAGGCGGCATTTTGTGCTTGTCGACGACTATGGCTTTGACCTTTTTCAGGCCCATGACAGCGCCAACACCGCCGCGCGCGGCCAATCGGGACGGCCGATTGTCGGTATCGCTGAATGAGATTCCGGCGAGCAGCCCCTGGTACTCGCCAACCGGTCCACAGAGCGCCAGGCTCACCTTGTCGCCATATTTCTCATGAAGCAATTTCGCGGCTTCGAAGTTGCCAAGGCCCATGTAGGCCTCGGCGGATTCGAATGTGATGTCGCCCTCTTTGGGAATGTGGATGACCACCCATTCGTCGGAGGCGCCATGGAGCGTAAACCCGGATATTTCCAGCTGACCAAGGGCGAAGGCAAAGGTGCCGCCGGAGTTGGCCTCCTTGATGCCGCCGGTCAGCGGGCTTTTGCAGCCAACGCTGAGCCGGTTGGCGTTTGAAAAGCTGGTTCCGGCGAAAGGGCCGGCCGAGAAAATCAACGGGTTGTCGGGAGACAGCGGGTCGACCGTGGCCAGATCCGCGTCCAACATTGTTTTTGCAATCAGATAGCGCCCGGCCTCCGCCAGCTCTTCGCCCTTGATAGACCGCTCCTCAATCGACCTTCCACCCAAGTCGATATGTAGAAATTTCCTCATGAACCCCTTCTCCAAGCCACTTGTGTCGAATCAATGGTCGGCTTTGACATCCCACCATGCCGGCCAGCCCAATCTAGAAAATGGTCATGATTAGTCAAAGGTCAATTGCTGCACGATCATAGGGCCGCGCAGGGCACTAGAATTTTTCAGACCAAGGCCTGAGGTCGATTTCGAAGGACCAGGCGCTGCGCTGCTGGTGATGCAGATCGACGTAGGCCTGGCCGATGGCTTCGGGCGACAGGGCGCTGCCTTTGTTGCGCGGTACCATACGGCGCGCGGCGGCGCGGCCAACCAGAAAACCGGCGTAGCAACCCAGCCGCCAGACCTTTTCAAACGAGTCCGCCGGGATGTCGAGGAAGGGCTGGCGGTGTTGGGCGCCGGTATTTAACACCGCCGCTTTGATCGGCCCGTGGGTCGCCTCGACCTGGTCGAAAAGCGCCTCAACCGTGTCTTCGTCGCGGATGTCCGCGGGGCAGACATGGGCCCGCCCGTTGCCGTCTTCGTTGATGCGCATCGCCAGCGGTTCCAGTCGCTCCTGCTTGCGCGACACCATGGCGACGTCGTAGCCCGCCGCGGCGAAGCGCCGGCAAATTCCGAAACCCAATCCGCCGCCGACCCCGGCCACTAGCACGACACCCTTGTTGGCCATGATAATTCTTCGAATTATTTAGTCACTCGGCCGGTTGGCGTCCCGGCCCCCTAACTACGGCAACGGCGGCTCGAACGAGGCCGGGACCTGCTCGATTCTGAAGGGCTGGTCCCTGACGTCCGGCCGGTCGATGGCGCGGGCGGCTTCGTGGCCGCCGAATATGGCTTCGGAAAGCTGGGCCGGCACCAGGCAATCACCGATTGCCCTGACCGACTGGATCCCCGCTGCGTCCAGCGCCGCCTGGTCGCCCACCAAGTCGTCGTAGAGTCCGGTGTGGGACTGGCGCATTGTCACCAGGACCACGGTGGCGGCATCGAGGGTGCGGGCTGGTTCGCCGTGAATCCCCGCCACGGCCACCGTGCTCTCGCCGATGGACGTCAGGTTGTAGTTAGCCACGACGGGTATTGAAAGTGACGCCAAGCGCCGCTGGACCTCGACGAGTTCTACCGTGTAGTGGGTCCACGGCGAGACCTGGGCGAAGGGCGTGACGATGGTGACGTCATGGCCTTCGGCGACCAATTTTTCGGCCAGGGTGCTGCCCATGATGTAGGAGTCGTTGTCGAAGATCACGACCGGTGATCGAACCTCGGTGCCGGCCAGCACATGGTCGGGGGTCAGCACGTGGCTCTGGTCGTGTCCCTCGATGGCGACGAAGTTTTCGCCGCCGACGCCGTCGCGGCGCCAGCTTGAGCCGGTTGCGATGAGCACATGCTCGAAGCCGAACTCGCGCACATGTTCGGCGCTCAGTTCGCTTTCCCGGTAGACCGTGACGTTGGCCATCTTGTCGATCTGGCCGGTGCGCCAGTCACGCACCCTGATCCATTCGTTGAGGTTGGGCAGGCGGGCGAAGGCGTTGAGATGGCCGCCCAGGTCGCGGGTCGCCTCGGCCAGGGCGACCTCGTAGCCGCGCGCCCCGGCGGCGCGCGCCGCCTCGAGGCCCGCCGGGCCGCCGCCGACCACCAGCACCCGGGTGTCCGAGCCTTTCTCGGGGATCTCTTCCGGGTGCCAGCCGCGACGCCATTCCTCCGTCATGGTCGGGTTCTGGGTGCAACGGCTGGGCACGGTCATGGAGTTCGACGCCAGGCAGATATTGCAGCCGATACATTCACGAATATCGTCGAGCCGGCCTTCCTCGATTTTCCGGGGCAGGAACGGGTCGGCGATGGAGGGTCGCGCCGCGCCGATGAAATCGAGGGTGCCGTCCTTGATCAGGGAAACCATGCGGTCGGGGCTGGTATAGCGCCCGACGGTGACCACCGGCTTGCTGGTGACCCGTTTGACGAAGGCGATGCCGGGTTCCTCCCAGCCCTCCTTGCGGAAGCGCGAACCCAGCATGTCGTCGACGCCGCCCACATTGACGTCCCACAGGTCGGGCAACTCGGCCAACATTTCGACCACGGCCCGGCCGTCCTCGGCGGTGATGGTGTCGCCGCCGTATTGTTCATCGACGCAGAACCGGATGGCCACGGCGCAGTGGTCGCCGGCGACCTCCTTGGTATCTTCCAGAACCTCGCGAAGCAGGCGGGCGCGGTTCTCGATGCTGCCGCCGTATTCGTCCCTGCGTTGGTTGATCCGGGGCGACAGGAAATCGGTGAAGATGGTCATGCCGTGGCCGGCATAGACATAGACCATATCGAACCCGGCTTGAATGGCGCGCTGCACGCCACGGCGGTGCCAGTGGCGCAGGTCCCGAATATCGGCCTTGTCCATGGCCCGGCCCTGGCCGGGAAAGTCGCGCGGCGGCATGGGCCGCACCGACGGGCCCATGGGCGGCAGGCGCGAGTAAAGATTATGCGAGGCGAGACCGGGATGGCCCAACTCACATCCGGCCAGAGCGCCGTGGCGGTGGACCGCCTCGGTCAACAGTGCGTTGGTCCGAACGTCCTCCTCGGTCCACAGCCGTGACGATGACGACGGCGAGGTGTCGCCCGACGGGTGGACCGAGCACCATTCCGTATTGATCACGGCCCAGCCGCCCTCGGCCTTGACGCCGCGCATGGCCGCCTGGGTGTGGGGATGGCGATAGCCCGTGCCGTTGCAATGGGGCACCTGGAAGAATCGGTTCTTGGCGGTGACAGGGCCGATTTTTACCGGCTCGAAAAGAATGTCGTAACGCGGGTCCCGGGTCATCGCAGCCTCCTCCAAAACAAGCTGAGCAACCATACGCACAAGACGCTTGGCCCTGGAAGAGGCTGCGAACGATGACTGGATGATTACACGACAGCGGTGACCATGATTTCGACTTTGGCGTCATAGTCCCAGAGGCGGGCTTCGACGCAGGCCCGGGCCGGAATGTTGTCCGGATCGATCCACTTCTGATACTGGGTGTTGAAGACATCGTAGTTGCTCATGTCGGGCAGCCAGATCTCGACGCGCAGGATCTTCGACTTGTTGCTGCCGGCCATGGCAAGAAGGCGGTCGATTTCCGCCAGCACCTGTTCGGTCTGGCCATGCAAATCCTGTGAGATATCAGCGGCGGCGACACCGGCCAGATAAACGATGCCGTTGTGCACGGCGATGCCGCTCAGAATGGGGTCTGCTTCGTAACGATCGATGGACATAACAACTCCTACTATGTGTGATCCCGTTGTTGAGGGACGTTCAGCGTCACGTTAGAGAGTATCCGCGATGACTGTTTCCGGCGATATGGGATTGTACGATTCATTGGTATTTTGCACCAAACTGTCGGACCAGCGCGACCAGATGATGGACGTCGTCTTGGCAATTTTCGTAATGCAGAAAGCAGGCTCGCAAGGATTTGGCGCCGTTGACCGTGGTTGTCGGGATGTGGGCTTCGCCGCTGGCCGTGATGGCGTCGGATATTTGCTGGTTCAAGGTATCCAAAGCCTCATTCGTCAATGATGTACCCGGGGGCACATAGCTAAAATTGACCACCGACACCGATGCCGGCGCCAACAGCTCGAGATCATCCGATGTCGCCACAATCTCATCCAGCAAACGGGCCATATCGTTGCAGTTGATAACCATATCGCGCACGCCGTCACGGCCCAACCGGGCGATGGCGGCCCAGGTTTTCAGGGCGCGGTCGCCGAACGTCAGTTCGAACATATGCTCACAGGGCCATGGAATACTGCCTTCTTCGGTGCTGGCGGCGGTCAGGTAGTCCGGCACCAGGGTATAGGTTTCATGGTTCAGTCGCCGGTCGCGGACCAGCAAGGCGCCACAGTCATAGGGAACCTGCAGCCACTTGTGAGGATCGAGGGTCAGCGAGTTGACCCGGTCGAGGGCGCTGGTCATGGACCTATAGGCCGGATCGAGGCCGACGATGCCGCCGTATGCGCCATCCACATGGAGCCAGAGACCGAATTCCTCACAGACATCGGCGATATCACCGATGGGATCGATTGCGCCGACGTTGGTGCTGCCGACCGCCGCCACCACGCAAGTCGGGCGCAGGCCCGCCGCCCGGTCGGCCTTGATGCTCTCGCGCAGGGCGTCCGGGCGCATGCGAAACCTATCGTCGGTATCGATCCGACGCAGGTTGGCGGCGCCGATTCCCATCTGCTCGATACAGCGCTGCACCGAGCTATGAGCCTCGGCCGAGGCGTAATAGATCATCGCCGGGTGGTCATTCTGCAGGCCTTCCTCGCGAATGTTCCAGCCATCGCATTTTGCCGCCCAGTAGCGCGCCACCGTCAGCGCGTTTAAATTGGCGGCCGATCCGCCGCCGAGCAGAATTGCCATGCCATTCGGCGTGCCGGCCGCATCCACAAAGCCGCTCAACGCCATGAGCCACCGGCCCAGACTGTGCATGATGAGCACGCTGGAATGATCGCCGCCGTCGAGACCGTTGTTAAGTGTCGTGGCCAGGGCGTCGCTCAAAATAGCGATGGGCGCCGGCGATGTCTTGACCCAGCCGTATGACCGTGGGTGGTTGGTAGGCATGGACCAGGGCATAACGTTATTTTCAAGGAACGACAGGATTTCATCCGCCGTCATGCCGACCAAAGGCAGAGGCAGGTTCGACAGTTTTCGCCGGACCGGCTCCGGCGGAACCGAGCAGTCCACGGGCTTCGCCGGGCGTTCGGTCAGGTGTTTGATCATGGCGTTGCTGGCGCGGCCAAGCAAATCCGCGAAATTGCGCCGATCATCCACATGCGGCGACTTGAAACCACTTTCCACGTCTTTTGCTCCCACGTTTGCGCTGTGCGGGTTAGAGCCGGGATATGTGGGGTAGGTAAAGCGCAATATGACGGCCGAGCAAATTTGGGCGCTACCCGCCGAACGCCGGTCACCAGGTCAGCAACAACGTGCCACCGGCCCGCGGTAGCGTGAATGATTGACACATTACAAATGTTTATTGCCTAGTGCTGCCTAGTCCATATGCGCGGGCTTTATTGGCAACACCAAAATAAACGGGGTGAGCGATGACGAACCATGCGCGTTACGCCGACTATGCGAACCTGGGCGTTCAGGAGCCGGAGGACATGTTTTCTCCGCGCCACTATACCGCCGTACGCGGCGATGGGCGCCAAAAGCGGGCCTTGCCCCTGTGGTGCTACACGTCGGCGCGATTCCATCAGGCCGAGATGGAGAACATCTTTCTGCCCTCGTGGAATCTGCTTGACCGCGAGGAAATCGTGCCGAATATCGGTGACTTCCGCTGTCTCACCTTCATGGGGGCTAACCTGCTGGTCGTCCGCGGCTAAGACGACAAAGCGCGCGTCTTCGCCAATACCTGTCCCCACCGCGGCGCGATGGTGGCCGAGGGTGAAGGTAACTGCAAGGTGTTTCAGTGCCCCTACCATTTCTGGACTTTCGGCCTGGACGGTCACCTGATCGGCGCGTCGCAATACACCGATGACGATGGCGTGGAACTGATCGATTCCACGAACCGGGAAGAGTTCGGCCTCGCCGAGATCGAAAGCGGCTGCTGGGGCGGCTTCGTCTTCGTGCGGTTCAGACAAGGCCCCGACACCCTGGAGCAGCATCTCGGGGCCTTCGTCGAGACCCTGGCGTCACACAGGATTGAGGACATGGCCTGCGCCCGCAAGGTGGTCTACGAGATGGCGGCGAACTGGAAATGCTTCGTCGAGAACTACATCGATTCCTACCACATTCCCTATGTTCACAAGGACTCGCTGTCGCAGTGGAAAACAACTGAATATCGGCGGGTCGAGTCACGCGGAGAGGAACGCCTTGGCCTCGCCGTCCATGAAGGCAGTCAATTGCTCCTGCCGAAAGATGACTACAACGGCTTCCCGGCAATGCCGCAGATCGACGCCGACAAGAAGGACGGAACCTTCTTCACGACCCTGCGTCCCGGGTCCATGATGACCATGGCGAACGACGGCGCCCTGGTCTTCCAGAGTGAGCCGATCTCGGCGACCCGATCCCGCCTGACCGTGAGTTCACTGTTTCCCAAGTCGTACTTCGAGCGCGACGATTTTGACGAGCTTGCCGAGAACTACTACCGCCGAAACAGCATTGTGGTCGGTGAGGACAAAGTGATCGCGGAGCGCCAATACGCCGGCCTGCAGTCACCATTCGCCAGAATCGCGCGCCTCGGAACCAGCGAAATCGCTGTGAACGGCTTTGCCAACTGGATCGTTGACCAGGTCATCGGCGAGGATAATCGGGGGACAATGGCCGCTGATTAAGCGTTGTAATCAGAAACGTCGCCCGCAATATTCCGACCCGGCCGGATATGTGCCGGGCCAGCGAACCAGGGGGGTAACAAATTGATTTGGTTGGTTCCGGGGCTTTTGCTGTGGATCAGCGCCCATTTGTTCAAGCGGGTGTTGCCCGCCCAACGCGCCGCCTTGGGCAAGCGCGGGCGCGGCGTCGTGGCCGTCCTGGTGCTGGCGGGAATCATCCTGATGGTGATTGGCTATCGCAGCGCCGATGTTGTCTATCTCTACGCCTTGCCGTACGGGGTATGGCATCTGAACAACCTGCTGATGGTGGTCGCCATCTTCCTGATGGATGCCGGGCGGGCCGGCGGCGTGGTCGCGGCGAAGCTGCGCCACCCCATGCTGTGGGGCGTAGTTGTCTGGGCCGTGGCTCACCTCCTGGTCAACGGCGACCTGGCGTCGCTTGTCCTGTTCGGCGGGCTCGGACTCTGGGCGCTGAGCGAAATGGTAATCATCAACCGCACCAACGGGGCATGGTCCGCGCCGGCCAAGGGGCCCATAGCCAAGGACGTCAAAACGGCCGTCTTTGCCCTCGTTATCTACGCCGCCGTCGTCGGCGTACACTACTGGCTGCTGGGCTATTCGGTCATCGCCCTGCTTGCTTGAAGTTTAGATGTCCCGATGAGCCAAGTCCAACCACCCGGCTATTGCGGACTTTGGCCATGGGCGTAATTGACAGTCCACGGGCGCGCGGCCACACTCGCCGTAATCAACGGTGAAGGAGGAGGCGGCCATGGCGGCGGTGGAGACGGAACGGGACGGTCCCTGGGATCCCGAGGTCCTGCCCAAACCGACGCGGGACGAGGCACGGCTGATCGCCGACATGGACGCGTGGGGCTATTGCCTGGTCGCCGAAGCCTTGTCAGCGGAACAGCTCGCCGCCATCCAAGAGCGGCTTGAGAGCCAGGCCGAGGCCGAGCGCAAACATGGCTATCACATTACCGATAGCTCGGTGCAGGACCCGGAGGGCCAGAACCAGTGGATCCTTATGCTGATCAACAAGGGCAAGGCGTTCCAGCAGGTCTTGCACCATCCCCTGGTCACCGCGGTTCTCGACCATGTCCTGGGGCGCGACCACATCCTGAGTGAGACCTCGGCCCATATCACCCGGCCCGGCAACTCGCTGTTGTCCATGCACACCGACCAGTGGTGGATGCCGCCGCCCATAATGCCCGGCGCAGCCTACAAGCCGGCCGGCGAGATTACCCGCTCGGGCGCCGTGACAGGTCCGCTGAAGCGGGCCGATCAGCCGATCGCGGCGCCCATGTGCGTCCAGACCATGACTATGATCTC
>JAYGEF010000104.1:0-11337 GCA_046582535.1 Alphaproteobacteria bacterium | reverse complement strand
TAGGGGGCCGCCCGCCAGTTCGTACACGGGAATACCCAGCGCCTTGCCCTTGATGTCCCAGAGGGCCAGGTCGATACCGGCGATCGCCTTGGCCGCGATACCGCCCGGGCTCTGGCGAGCCATGCGGTACATGTCCCAGTACCGGGCTTCCACCGCATTCGGGTCCAAGCCGAGGAGGATCGCCTCGAACTCCTTGGCGGTCTCAACGATGCCGTACGGATTGCGGCCGTCCGAGCATTCGCCGTACCCGGTAATTCCTTCGTCTGTGCGTACGGCGATGAATTGCCAGGGACGCCAGCCAGCGTCCACGACGAAAGTATCGATTCCAGTGATCTTCATTCTGCTGCCCTTCCAGGCGAAACTGACGTGTCACCGATCTTCGTACCCGTTCTTTTGTTAGCCGACATTACCCAGATAATCTTCAAACTGGAGCCAATCGTAGGGGGACACAGCCACCGATGGAAGTAATTTTGTCTGCGGCCATCCGATAGTTCCGATTTGGTGATTTGGCCGTCGTTGGAAGCCAACTTGACCAATTTTGCCATCATTCAGACATACTTCCCCTGTCACTTTCATCGTGTCGTCGATTATCCCGGCCTACGCCGGAACGGGTCTTCGTCGCAGGCCATCAATCCGTTCCAGGACGTTCTGGAACAGGTTCCTTGGCACCGCAATCTCGGCCAATCGGAATGGATAATTAAGGGGACATAATTAAGGCCCTTAATCAAAAATATCACACCAGATCGCGGGGGATCGGGCAGTTCCAGCTTTTGTCCAGGATGCGTTCGTCGCCTTCCCAGACGTCTAAATCCGCGGTCAGGACGAAGCTGTCCTTGGTGGCGCGCAGGCGGGTGTGGGCCTCGACCCGGATGTCGAAGTCGCCCCGGGTCATGCGGCCGCCGAAATTTGCTTCGCTCTCCGCCGATAATGGGTCGCCCTCGGTGATGGCCATGCGTTCAACGGAATTGCGGGCGCCATAGACCATGCCGTGGTCATCGATGCGGAAGTGGCCGTTGCCGCGTTCGGCGCTGACTTCGACCCGCCCGGTCCTAACGTCGCGCGACACCGTGTTGGACGACTGGGCCGGCTCGAACTGGGTGACCGCCATGGCGGGCGCTTCCTCGGGCTCAGGGAAGGTCGGCGTGGCCGGCTCGTCGCCGCCGGTCGGCCGCACCGGCAGGGTCACCGTGCCGGCGCCGCCGAACAGGGTGAGGGTAACGACTTCGGGCGACGGCCAGACCATGGGCCAGTAGGTGGTCGAGACACTGACCCGGATGTGATGGCCGGGGCGGAAGGCGTAGGCGGTGTCGTTGAGTTGGACCCGTATCCGATAGCGCTTGCCCGGTTCCAGGGGCTCGGGGAATTCATGGCTATCGCGGTGGGTCAGGTTGAGCACCGCATAGGTGGCGCGCGACACCGAGCCGTCAGGTTTGACGTCGTTGAGCCTGACCGCGACGAAGGCGCTGGGCCGGTCGACGGCGAGGTCAAGCTCGACCACCGGGGCGCCGACGATCTCCACGGTCTCGCTCAGGGGCGCGCTGTCGAAGCAGATCGAGGCGCCGTCGTCGAAACGCTGGTCGCCGGGGAACTCCGGCCCGGTGCCGCCGGTGCCGTAGGGGCACCACTCGCCGCCGGACATGCCACAGGTCTGCGGCGAGGCGTTGACCAGTTCGATCGAGTCTCCGGCGGTTTCGCCCAGGCCGTCGCCGTTGAGGTGGAAGGTCAGCGGCGCGATACGCGGGCTCGGCCAGGTTGTCTCGGCGACCCAGCGGCCCGGGCATTCGTCATAGTACGGTGCAGCAGGAATATCTTCCTGCATGAAGACCCGCAGCATGGGCTCGTCCATGATGCCGGTGTCCTCATCCTTGAGCCAGTGGTCCCACCAGCGCAAAGCCTCCTGGAGAAAACCGATGGCTGGCCCGGGCGGCCGCGCCGCATGGCTCCACTGGTGGGCATGGGGGGCGACCAGGCCGAGGCGCGGCACCTTGAGATTGGCGAGCAGGCGGAAGATGGCGCTGGAATAGCCGTCGAGCCAGCCGCCGACGGTGAACACCGGGCACTGAATGTCGTCGTAGTTCTCGTTGACTGAGCCCTGTTTCCAGTAGTCGTCGCGGCGTTGGTGGTTGAGCCAGGTCTCGATCGGGCAGGGCACCTCGGCGAGCCGTTCCATCCAGTTGTCACGCCAGCCCTCGCCCATGATTACCGGATCGCCGGGCAGCGGCAGGATCGAGAAGAAGGTGGTGCCCCAGTCCTGGTTGTCGTTGAGCAGGCAGCCGCCGGAATAGTGCATGTCGTCGGTATAGCGGTCATCGGTCGAGCACGCGGTGATGATGGCTTTGAGGGCCGGTGGCCGGTGGGCCGCCACCTGAAGCGCATTGAAGCCGCCCCAGGAGATGCCGAACATGCCGACCTTGCCGCTGCACCACGGCTGTTCGGCGAGCCAGGCGATGACCTCGACCGCGTCGCCCTGCTCCTGGAGGGTGTACTCGTCGTGCATGACGCCGAAGGAATCGCCGGACCCGCGCATATCGACCCGGACCGAGGCATAGCCGTGGCCGGCGACGTAGTGATGCTTGGGTTCGTCGCCGGCGCGGGTGCCGTCGCGCTTGCGGTAGGGCAGATACTCGAGCACCGCCGGCACCGGGTCGGCCTCGGCGTCTTCCGGCAGCCAGATGCGTGCCGCCAGCTTGTGGCCCGACGAGATGGGAATCCAGACGTCCTGTTCAAGGACCTTAACCTTGCGCGGAAATTCGGTGACGATCTTCACGGTTGGCACTCCTCCAGCGGGCGACGGTTACATGGGCGGCATAAAGCCGGGCAGGGCTTGGCGCGCCCGGATCGGGTCTTCCGGCGATATGCCGGCGTGGTCGGCGAATTCCGTGAGCAGGGGCTCGAAGGCGAGCAGATAGTCGAGCACGCCGCCGAGCATGTCGGGATCGGTGGCGCCGCGCGGCAGGTCGTCGGCGTCGAGGCCGGTGGCGCCCATGAACCCGCCCAGCCGCTCATCGTCTTCAATAAGAAACGACAGGGCCATGAGGGCGATGGTTTGCGCCGCGTCCTGATTCATTTCGGACTCAGGGCGGCAAAGCGTTTGAGGAACCGGGCCTTGGCGGTCTTGGTCGGCCAGGGCGTCAGATCGAGATCGCCGACCCGGCGGCTCGGCCGGCCGAAAAACTTGAGCCCATCGCGCTGGCTGAAGCCGGCAAGCTGAGTCGCCTCGTAATAGGCGGCGATGCCGTCGGCGCGTTTGATCAGTTTAGACGCCGCGGTGGGCAAGCGAATGGCCAGGCCGAAGCGCTGGTGTATGGCCCGCATCAGGCTCTTCTCCAGTTCGCGGTAGTCGAGCCCAACGGCGACCTTGAACGGCGAGATCAGGTCGCCGACGACGTATTCGGCGGCATCATGAAGCAGAGCCGCCAATTTCAAGGACTGCGGCGCCAGGGGTTTGATGCGGGTGACGATGTCTTCGACCAGCACCGAATGCTGGGCCACGGAAAACGGGTGATCGCCTTCGGTCTGGCCGTTCCAGCGGGCGACCCGGGCGAGGCCATGGGCGATGTCCTCGATCTCCACATCCAGCGCCGACGGGTCGAGCAGATCGAGACGACGGCCGCTCAACATGCGCTGCCAGGCGCGGCGGGGTTTGCGGGTACTGACCATGGCCGCAGCCTATTGTCAGGAACAAATTGCCGCAACCGGTTCGGTCACGCAAGATTCCAGTTGACCTGGATTGCCGCGCAGTGTTTGAGGGGTTCAGCAGATCGTCCAGGGAGACCTTTCAAATGAATACCGAAGTCATCGTTAGCTGCGCCATCACCGGCGCCGGCGACACCGCCGACAAGCATCCGGATTTGCCGGTCACGCCGGAGCAGATTGCCAACGCGGCGATCGCTGCTGCCAAGGCCGGCGCGGCCGTCGCCCATTGCCACGTTCGCGACCCGGCGACCAAGCAGGGTTCCCGCGATACGGAGCTCTACCGCGAGGTCGTCGACCGCATCCGCGACAGCGGCACCGACGTCATCATCAACCTGACCGCCGGCATGGGCGGCGACTACATGGTCGACGAGGACAACCCGTCGGTTCCCGGTCCGGGCAGCGACCTGATCTCCGCCGAGGAGCGCCTGGTCCACATCGAGGCGCTGCTGCCCGAGATGTGCACGCTGGATTGCGGCTCGCTCAATTTCGGTGGTTCGGTCTATGTCTCGACACCGGAAATGCTGCGCTATATGGCCAAGCGGGTTCAGGAGTTGGGGGTCAAGCCGGAGTTGGAAGTGTTCGATACGGGACACCTTCATTTCGCCAACCAAATGCTTGCCGAGGGATTGCTCGACGATCCGCCGCTTTATCAGATCTGCCTCGGTATTCCGTGGGGCGCGCCGGCCACTACCGCCGCCATGAAAGGCATGCGCGACATGCTGCCCGAGGGCGCCCAGTGGGCCGGCTTCGGTATTTCCCGTATGGAAATGCCCATGGTTGCCCAGGCGGTGCTGCTCGGCGGTCATGTGCGGGTCGGTCTCGAGGATAATCTTTATCTCGAGCGCGGCGTGCTGGCTTCCAACGAGGCGCTGGTGTCGAAGGCCATCAACATCATCGAACTCATGGGCGCCCGGGCGGTAACCCCGGCCGAGGCCCGCGAAAAATTGAAACTCCGGCCCCGTAACTAAGGCCGCCATGGTTTCCTCTGACATCCGCCGTGTGGGCATTGTCGGCACCGGCGTCATTGGCGCCGGCTGGGCCGCCCGCGCTCTGGCCCGTGGCCTTGACGTCATCGCCACTGATCCCCACCCCGAGGCCGAGGCGCGGCTGCGGGCATCGGTCGATAACGCCTGGCCGGCGCTTGTGCGTATGGGCCTGGCGCCCGGCGCCGACCGGGGTCGCCTGAGCTTCAACGCCGATCTCGACGAAGCCATGGCCGAGGCGGATTTCATCCAGGAAAATGCTCCCGAAGTCATCGAGATCAAGGTCGATCTGCACCGCCGTATCGATGCGGCGGCGCGGCCCGATGTGGTCATCGCCTCAAGCTCGTCGGGATTGCTGCCCAGCGAAATCCAGGCCGAGTGTCAGCACCCGGAGAGGGTTTGTATCGGACACCCGTTCAATCCGGTCTACATCCTGCCCCTGGTCGAGGTGGTGGGCGGCGACAAGACAACCACTGAGACCCAGGACCGCGCCGACGACTTCTACAAAAGCATCGGCATGAACGTGGTGCGGGTGCGCAAGGAGATCGAGGGCTACATCTGCGACCGGCTCCAGGAGGCCTTGTGGCGCGAGGCGCTGCACCTGATCAATGACGGCGTTGCCACCACCGAGGACATCGACACTACGCTTATGGACGGGCCCGGCTTCCGCTATGCCATCATGGGTCACTGCATGACCTATCACATGGCCGGCGGCGACGGCGGCATGGCCCATTGCCTGGAACAGTTTGGCCCGGCCCTGCAACTGCCCTGGACATCGCTTGTGGCGCCGGAGTTGACCGACGAGTTGAGCCGGCGGCTGATCGAGGGCACCGCCAAACAGGCCGGCGACAAGACTGTCAAGGAACTCGAAATCGAACGCGACGACCAGCTGATCGGCCTGTTCGAGCTGCGCGACAACTACCGCGCCGGCCTTGGCCGCCACGCCGCCAACCGGATGGCCGACCGGGTGGTTGAACCATGGCGGGCGGGTGACGTGCCGGGTGGTCCATTGGTGCTCTATCAGTGCCATGTGGCGGCTGCCTGGGTCGACTACAACAACCATATGAGCGAGGGCTTCTATCTCCACGCCTTCGGCGAAGCGTCCGATGCTGTGTTCCGCTACATCGGCGTCGATGAGGCCTATCGCACCTCGGGCCGCACTTTCTTCACGGTGGAGTCCCATATCAACTACGCCCGCGAGGCGTCCGAGGGCGATTTGTTGAAGTTCACCACCCAGTTGCTCGATCTCAGCGACAAGGGCATGCACATCTTCCACGCCATGTACGACGTCGATGACAATCTGCTGGCGACTACCGAGCAGGTCGTCATGCATGTGGACTCGACCATTCCCAAGACCGTGGCCATGGCGCCCAAGGTCCATGCGGCGCTGAGTACTGTCATGGCCGCCCATAAGGATATGCCCTGGCCCGACAACGCCAGCCGCAAGATGGGACTCAGGAAGGCCGGCTAGCCATGGATTTCGCTCTCGATACGGAGCAGCAGCTTCTCGTCGATGCTATCCGCGCCTTCGTTGACCGGGAACTGGTGCCTCACGAAGACGTGGTCGAGAAGACCGGCGAAGTAACCCCCGAACTCGACGCGCAAATTCGCGCCAAGGCCATCGAATACGGCTTCTACGCCGCCAACATGCCCGAGGAACTGGGCGGCGGCGGCCTCGACGCGCTATCGACCATCCTCATGGAGCGCGAGCTCGGCCGCACGTCCTTTGCCCTGCAATACATCGTCCACCGGCCGTCCAACATTCTGCGCGCCAGCACCGATGACCAGATGGACCGCTACTTAAAGCCGACCATCGCCGGCGAGAGGGTCGAGGCCCTGGCCTTGACCGAGCCCGGCGCCGGCTCCGACCTGCGCTCCATGACCACCCGCGCGGTGCGCGATGGCGACGGCTACGTCATCAACGGGCGCAAGCATTTCATCAGCTATGCCGACCGGGCCGACTACGTGATCCTGTTTGCCGCGTCCGGCGAGGAAGAGACCGCGCGCGGACCGAAGAAGCTCATCACGTCGTTTCTGGTCGATAAAGGCACCCCGGGCTTCGACGTGCGGCTCGGCCCGGATTCCGTATCCCACCGGGGCTATCATCACTGCGAGCTGGAATTCAACGACTGCCGTATCGGCGCCGAGCAGGTGCTGGGCGCGGAGCACAAGGGCTTCGACGTGGCCAACGAATGGCTCGGCGGCACCCGTCTGACCGTCGCCGCCCATTGCATCGGCCGGGCCCGGCGGGTCATCGACATGGCCACTGAATGGGCCGCCACGCGCAAGCAATTCGGCCAGACCATCGGCAAGTTCCAGGGCACTTCGTTCAAGCTCGCCGACATGGCGACCGAGACCGCGGCGGCGGAATATCTGGTCCTTGGCGCCGCCTGGAAACTGGCCCAGGGCATGGCGCCCGACCAGGACATCGCCATGGCCAAGCTTTACGCCACCGAGATGCTCGGCCGGGTGACCGACAACGCGGTACAGATTTTCGGCGGCATGGGATTGATGAGCGAGCTACCCATCGAGCGCTTCTGGCGCGACGCCCGGGTCGAGCGCATTTGGGACGGCACCTCGGAGATCCAGCGCCACATCATTTCGCGCGGCATGTTGCGCCCTTATGAAGACTAGTCCCTGGAGGAATAATTCATGACCAACCCCGTATCGACGATGCGCCGTGGCGCGGTGCTCGAAGTCACCCTCGACCAGCCCAAGGCCAATGCCATCAACCCCGAGACCAGCCGTTACATGGACGACGTGTTCCAGGCCTTCGCCGCTGACCCGGGCCTGCGGGTCGCCATTCTGACCGGCGCCGGCGAGAAGTTCTTCTCCGCCGGATGGGATCTGGTCGCGGCGGCCGGCGGCGACAGCGGCGGCGGTTTCGGCAAGGGCGGCTTCGGCGGCCTGACCCAGTTCTTTGACCTGGACAAGCCGATCATTGCTGCCATCAACGGCTATGCCGCTGGTGGCGGCTTCGAGTTGGCCCTGGCCTGTGATCTGATCGTTTGCGCCGATCACGCCACCTTGATGCTGCCCGAGGCGCTTCGCGGCATTACGCCCGAGCCCATCGGTGTGCGCCGTCTGCTATCGCGTCTGCCGCGCACGGTGGCGCTTGAGATGCTCTATGCCGGGCGGCGGTTAAGCGGCCAGGAGGCCTACGACATCGGCCTGGCGAGCCGGGTGGTGCCCCAGGCCAACCTCATGGACTGCGCCCGGGAACTGGCCGACGACATTGTCGCCAACGCGCCGCTCGCCATCGCCGCCCTCAAGGAAATGGTCACTTTGACGGAATCGCTTTCCCTCGCAGAATCCAGTGCGCTCGTGGCCGCCGGCGGCCTTCCCGGCTATGAAAAAGTCAATGGTTCGGAAGACGCCAAGGAAGGCCCCCTTGCTTTCGCTGAGAAGCGCGATCCGGTGTGGCAGGGGCGCTAGGACAAGCCAATATGTGGACACCGTCGCCCTTCTTCCTCCATAGCGAGCGGGTGCGCCGAGCCTGGATCGACTACAACGGCCACATGCACGAGGCCTACTACGTGCTGGTGTTCGCCAACGCCACGGATGCGCTCTATGATCACCTGGGTATGGGTTGGGCCTATCGCGAGAAGCGCCAGTTCTCCAACTACACGTTGGAATCCCACGTCAACTTCCTCAAGGAAGTTGGCGTCAAGGTGCCGCTTCGGGTCACCACCCAGGTGCTCGCCGTCGATGACAAGCGCATGCAGATCTTCCACGCCATGTACAGCGGCGAGACCCGCGAAATGCTGGCGACCACCGAGCTCATGGCTCTCCACGTGGACACCAGCGGCGAGGAGGTGCGGGCCGAGCCGTTCCCGCGGGACGTCGCCGAGCGCCTTGAGGGTGTCATGGAAGAGCATTCGCAGATACCGAAACCGACCTACGCCGGCCGCGTTATCGCCATGCGCCGCCGGCCGGCCAACCTGCCGTGACGGAAGGCCTGAAGGGCAAGCGTGTGGTCGTCACCGCCGGTGGTGACGGTATCGGCAAAGCCGTGGCGTGCGCGTTCCATGAGGCCGGCGCCCGGGTCCATATTTGCGACGTGGTGGCCGAGCGCATCAGCGCCCTGGACGGGATCAGCGGGACACTTTGCGATGTCGCCGACGCGGCCCAGGTCGACCGCCTGTTCGACGACGCCGAGGCGGCTCTCGGTGGTCTCGACATTCTGGTCAACAACGCGGGCATCTCAGGGCCGACAGCCGGGATCGAGGACGTCGCGGTGGCCGACTGGGACCGCACCATCGCCGTCGATCTCAACGGCCAGTTTTATTGTGCCCGGCGCGCCGTGCCGCTGATCAAGGCGGCGGGCGGTGGCTCGATCGTCAATCTGGCATCCACCGCCGGCATATTGGGCTACCCCAACCGCACGCCCTATGCCGCCGCCAAATGGGCGGTGGTCGGTCTGACCAAGTCATTGGCCATGGAACTGGGCGGGGCCGGCATCCGGGTCAACGCCATCTGCCCCGGCCCGGTGGACGGCGCCCGCATGGACCGGGTGCTGGAAGCCGAAGGCGCTCTTCGCGGCGAGAGCGCCGAGGTGGCGCGCGAACGCGAGCTCGACAAAATCTCGATGCACACGTTTGTGCAAGCCGGCGACATCGCCGCCATGATCCTGTTCATCTGCTCCGACGCCGGCGCCAAAATATCCGGCCAGGCCCTGGCCGTGGACGGCAATACGGAGACGCTGGCTTAAGACGCCGCCGCTCTGCCGATGCCTATACCCATGCCGGGCTTCGCCACGACCAGGGGTTTTTCGTTGTTGTAGCGGCCTTCACAGTCGGCCGGCGATTGCTTCACCAGGGCTCGCTTTATGCTCATGTCGTAGTTCAGCCATTGCTTGGCTTGATCGGACGGGACCCTCGCTTCGTTCAGGGAGGCGGCCAGCATATCATGGCGCAGGGTGAAGACCTCTTCGGGGATAAACATGTGCATGTGGGCGCTCTTGGGCAGGCGGCCGCCATAAATCTTGGGTCCGCCGAACACACCGGTCATGAAATCGGTCTGTTGGGATTCGAGATGGTGGCGCTTCTTGCCCTCGAAAAACCCCTTCAGCCAGGGATGAGCGAACAGCTTGCCGTAAAGGATACGGTGGACCTTTTCCAAGCCGACCGTGCCACCGAGATCATCATAAAGTGCCATTGTCACCACGCCTCATATCACAAAAATAGCGGTTTCCGCCGCCCGGCCATCGCCGTCGATTAGTTGTTTATAACCTGTAGGTTATTTAAGAAATGATAATGGTTCGCAGTTCCGAAGCCGCTCGATACCCGAACCAGATGTGACGGGCAGCGGCGGCAATCCGTGCTGCCGAATCCTGGCGCCGGTATGGCTGCGCCGGATGTCGCGAGCACCTGGTCCAGCAGATCACACTCACGGCCTCCCGGCTCGCCGTGGACGGCAACCACACGGCCGGCCATGGTCAGGCGGTCGATATGCCAGCGTACGGCCTTCTGGCGTTTGCAATTGCGGGCGACCCGGGCGCGCATGCCGCCGGGGCCATAGGCGCTGCCGCAATAGACATAGCGGCCGGGCGCCAGGGTCGCCGGAGATTTTCGCGGCACATCGAGGGCCAGCGATTGATCCAGATCGATAATCAGCACATAGGCGCCGGGGGCCGGCGTCAGAATTTCCATAGGGTCCTACCCGGCAATCCTTGAGCCCGGCGATTAATGGTCTTTTTACCTCGATCTAGCAACATGGCTGGTAGCGGCTCCAATAGGCGGTGGCGCCCGCGCGTTGGACGCCCGGCCATGACGCGCGACTGAACGCGGACCTTCCGCACCATACGAGGCGGCGATGGCACAGCGAAGAACGCAGCAACGGGCGGATGATGACCCGCGGTTCGTAATCGAACGGCTGGAAGCGCGTATCTATGAGTTGGAAGATGACAAACAGCGGGTCGAGGCCAGCGCCGCCGAGACGGTTGCTCTGGCTGAGGAACTTGCCATCGCGCGCAATGAGGCCGAAGTCGCGTTGCGCAAGGCCCAGGCGTATGAGCGGACGATCCGTGAGTTGGCCCTGAGCGACCCGCTTACAGGGCTGGCCAACCGCAATGAATTTCAGCGTCAATTGATCGACGCCATCAATTTCGCCAAGCGCGAAGGGTCCATGGTCGCCCTGATGCTTCTCGATCTGGATCACTTCAAGAATATCAATGATTCCTTCGGTCATCCGGTGGGCGATGAACTGTTAAAGCATGTTGGTTCCCAGCTCCTCAATATAACCCGTGAGACCGACACCGTCGCCAGGCTCGGCGGTGACGAGTTCGCCGTCATCATGCCCCACGTGAAAAATTCGTCCTGCGTGGTTCCGGTTGCCCAGCGTGCGATCAACAAGCTCGCCGAGCCGGTAAAACTCGACGGCAGTCTGGTGGAGAGTGGAACAAGCGTCGGCATCGGTCTCTATCCGCGTGATGGCGTCGATGTCGAGGACTTGCTGCGAACCAGCGATCAGGCTCTGTACGGAGCCAAGAAACGGGGTCGCGGCACCTATCAGTTCTTTGATATTTCGATAAACGAAAAAGCCAGGGCGGTGCGAATTCTCGACAACGACATTCGCCTGGCCATTGTTCGCGACGAATTCTTTCTCAACTTCCAACCGCAGTTGATTGCCACCACGGGCGAGATCATTTGTGCCGAGG